>JACQZD010000211.1 GCA_016207865.1 Nitrospirota bacterium | reverse complement strand
GTCTGTGACAATAAAATTATTTTTTTTGGATTTTTTAAGAAGTACTTCCAGATGATTTATGTCCCTGTGCCTGTAAATTTTAATTTCAGCTTTTGAAAGCCTCAGGCCGTCAATGATGCTTGCATGGTTAAGTTCATCGCTCAGGATGGTCCACCCTGCGCCTGCCAGGGCGGGGATTATTCCTGTGTTTGCGGCATAGCCTGTATTAAAGAGCAGGGCGGATTCTGTTTTTTTGAACTCTGCAATATGCTCCTCAAGTTTTTTGTGCGGGATGCAAGTGCCGCTTAAAAGCCTTGAGGAGCCGGAGCCAAAACCATATTTTTTTAAGGCGGATACGGCTGATTTGATAATCTCCGGGCGCTGTGATAACCCTAAATAATCATTTGAAGAAAAATTAATGAAATGTTTTCCAGCAATTGAAATATTTGAACCTTTTGCAGAGTCAATTAAGGTGAGTTTTCTAAGGAGGTTTTTATCCCTGAGCTTTTGGAGTGTAATGTCAAACCACTTCACATTTTTGTTTATTGTCATTCCTGCGGAGGCAGGAATCCAGTATGTTTTCTCTGGATTCCCGTTTGCACGGGAATGACACGTTTAGTAGGTTTATAGTTTTTTAAAAACAAAGCCGCCATCTGAATTTTTCAGACCCCTTCAATCTCGTGCGGCGCCCAGATGTATTTATGAATCTGCAGCTGCAGTCTGACAGGCAGGTTGTCACGCAAAATCCACAGGGCCAGCGCCTTAGGCTGCATGACCCCATACGCAGGCGCCATGAGGATGTGTTCAAATTTGTTTGACAGATTATGTTTTGTGATTATGTCTTTTGCCCATTGATAGTCTGATTCGTCCATGATTACAAATTTTATTTCGTCAGTGGCTTTTAAAAAATCCAGATTCTTGAATTTCATCCGCTCGCTCATGCCGCTTTTGGGCGTTTTTAAATCCATTATTATTGTTATTCTCTTGTCAAGGCATCCTACGCAGATGGAGCCGTTTGTCTCAATGAGGACATTATAGCCTTTATCAAGAAGGTTTTTAATCAGCGGGGGGGTCTCTTCCTGGAGCAGAGGCTCCCCGCCTGTAAATTCAATGCATTTAACGCCGTACTCTTCAATTTTTGAAATTATTTCATTATCGGAGAGCTCCCTGCTGTGATAATACGCATAGTTTGTATCACAGTAAGTGCACCGTAAATTGCACCCTGCGAGCCTGATGAATGTGCAGGGAAGTCCCGCATATGTTGATTCTCCCTGAATGCTTTTGAATATTTCATTTACCTTAAGCATAACGCCCCCATGCTGAATGTTTTGTAATAAATCTTACCACGGAAAACGTTTAAAATTAAAAAATCAATTAACCACAGATTTCACAGATGCCACTGATTGAAAAATTCTTCTAAAAAATCTGAGTAAATCTGTGTAATCTGTGGATAAATTCAGCTTTATTTTCCTTCGTGGTTTCATATTAAAAAATATTAGTGCTTCAGCTTTGTATGCTTTGACCGGGTATCTGTGAAACCATAAGAGGCATTTCTTCCGTGCTCCTTGGCATAATACAGCGCCCTGTCTGCCATTTCAATCAGCTCGTTTCTGTCTTTTGTATTTTCAGGTATGGATGCAAAGCCAATGCTTACGGTTATAAGCGCCTTTTCGCCGTCCGAGCGGGGGAAAGGAGTTCCGGCGATTTTTTTCCTCAGCCTTTCCGCAAATATCTTTGCGCCGCTGTAAACGGTCTCAGGCATTATTATGCTGAATTCCTCTCCACCGTACCGTGCGGCGAAATCCGTACGGCGCACCTGCTCCTCTATTAAGGCGGCAATCATTTTGAGCGCCTTGTCTCCGGTCTGGTGTCCGTGTGCGTCATTAAACGCCTTAAAATGATCAATGTCAAGAATCAGCAGGGAGAGCGACCTTCCATAGCGCCTTGACATTTCAACTTCTTCTCTTAATCTTTCCTGAAAATGCCTGTGATTATTAAGACCGGTAAGTCCATCGGTGATTGCGAGATTTGCAATCTTGTCGTGCATTGCAATTATCTGGAAGGCCTGGAATGCAAAATTCATGAGCTTGTCTTCATCGTCCTGCTCAAAGGTGCCGTCAATCTTATTGGCGGTCAGCAGTAATCCCAAAAGCTCGGAGGAGAATATCAAAGGTACGGCCAACAGGTCCCTGACCTCTAAATTTAATTCCGTGAGATTTAAATACTGCTGTGAGCAGGATGCGCTGTGTGCTGCCTTGCTCCCGGTTCCAGCATGACCGGCCGAAACCATTATAGGCAGCTGATTCCGCAATAGTTTCCTGAAAAAACCCTCAGGCGACAGGCTGATTGCCGGCGGGTTCTGGGAGTCTCGGCTTGTGACAAAAAATCTTGTTAAGTATGATCCGGGCTCAAAAATTATGGCGGCGCAATACTCTGACTTAACAAGATCCTTGGTCCTGTCTACGAGATTTTTCATGATGACGTCAAATTTTGTTTCAGATGTTGTAAATCCCATGAGTTCATTCAGAAAGGCCATCTCCCGCACGGACTTTTGTTTTTCGTCAATCGCATTTTCAAGAGAGGATATTTTTTCTCTGTGCGCTGAAACTATCGTGTTAATATCAGCGGCGATTGACTGCAGTTCATTTGTGCCGCATATATTAATCGGGGAATTATATCCTCCGGCTATGCTCCGGACTGAATGTGTCAGCTCAGCAATAGGATTAACCAGCCTGCTTATCAGCCATCTCAGGGTTATTAGGGCGGCGGCTATTGCCGTTACGGATAGAATTATTAACAGATAAAGCGCAGAGCTTGAATTTTCAGAAGCGGCAGTGATTAGCTGATATGAGGCGCCTATTGCAGTTAACAGGGCGGCGGTGATTAAAAAGCTTATCAGATTTAACCCTTGCTTAAGTTTCATAACAGTACTTTAAAAGTATAATAAGTATGTTAAGGTTTTGTGTGAATCCCGTGTTTGACATTTAGCCCTGCCCTTAACTATGATAACATAAAATTTTATGATGTTTTTATCAATAAAAATATTTTTTAAAATATCATCTAAATGAAATCCCTGTCTATGGGCTATTCGCCCTGTCCTAACGATACCTTTATTTTTTACGCGCTTGTTCATGGGAAGATAGATACAAAAAATCTGAAATTCAATGAAATACTGCTTGATGTTGAAACCCTGAACCATAAGGCGCTTCCTGCAGAGCCGGATTTGACGAAAATTTCCTATCATGCGTTCGGGCATGTGCGCAGGAATTACTGTCTGCTCAGGGCAGGCGGGGCGCTCGGCAGGGGGTGCGGTCCGCTTGTGGTTGCCAAAAATGAATGTGCAATGGAAGAATTACGGGGCAAAAAAATCGCTATCCCAGGAAGGCTGACAACGGCATTTCTTTTGCTCCAGATGTTTGATCCTTTTTTCCTAACTTCTAACTCTAAACTCTTAACTCTTAACTCTGTATTCGTTGAAATGCCCTTTAATAAAATTATTGACGCAGTTTTAAATGGAGATGTTGACGCAGGATTAATAATTCATGAGAGCCGGTTCACATACCCGTCGTACGGATTAAAGAAAATCATAGACCTCGGTGAATGGTGGGAGAGCGAGACCGGACTTCCGATTCCCCTCGGAGGCATTATCGCTAAGAGGTCCCTCGGCGAGGGCTTGCATAAGAAAATCAATAAGCTCATAAGGGCCAGCGTTGAATATGCATTCGGCAACCGCCCGGAGACCCTTGATTATATAAAAAAACATTCGCAGGAGCTTTCGGAGGAGGTCATCAATCAGCATATTAATCTCTATGTGAATGACTATACCCTGGACCTTGGTCCGGAGGGAGAAAACGCGGTGAATGAACTTTTAAGAAGAGCGGAAGAGGCGGGGATTGTGCCAAAGGGCAAGGAGGAGATATGGTGAAAAACAGACCTCTTGCCGCCATTGACATAGGGACAAATACCACCAGGCTTCTGATAGGGAAGGTTAAGAGAAACGGCATTGAGAGGATTTATTCGGAAAGGATAGTGACAAGGCTTGGTGAAGGGATTTCCGGCCGGGGTTTGATTACTAAAAAGGCAATAAAAAGAGGGATAGAAGCCCTTGAAAAATTCAGCAATGTAATTTCCCGGCATGATGTTCTGAGGACCTCGGTTGCGGCAACCAGCGCTTTGAGGGATGCAAAAAACAGGGATGAGTTTTTAAAAAAGGCAAAAGAGGCGGCGGGGTTTGACATTGAAGTCATCAGCGGGGAGAAAGAGGCCAGGATGACTTCTGCGGGGATGCTGACAGGCATCACTCCGCCCGTCAGCGCGCTGATGACTGACATTGGAGGCGGAAGCACGGAACTTATATTTTTCAGACGGAAAAAGCCTGAACTGGTTCACAGCCTGAATCTCGGCGTTGTATATCTGGCGGATAAATATATGAAGCACGACCCACTGCTCAAGACTGAGCTACAGAGGATGGACAATGAAATTTCCCGGAGAATCACGCCTGCCGCAAAAGTTTTTAAAAAGGTTTTTTCCGTTGATACTGTTTTTATCGGCACGGCCGGCACAGTTACGGCTTTATCGGCAATTGCACAGCGCCTTAAAAGATTTGACCCCGGCAGAATTCATAACAGCCGGATGACATTAAAAAAAATAAAGGACATTTTTTTAAAAATATCTTCCGTAACCGCCGCAGAGAGGGTGAAGTATTATCCCTTTGACCCTTCAAGACTTGACATTATAGTCCCCGGCACGCTTATACTTTTAAAATTAATGGTGACATTCGGCTTCAATGAGATTATAGTCAGCGATCATGGGTTGAAGGAAGGAATACTTTTAGAGCTTTATAGTAAAATAAGGACGTAAGAATAATAAATGGGGAATAAATCGTTGATGAAAAAAATATCGGCTAAGCCGAATAGTTTAAAGCCCGTTCCTTTCCGTTTTTGCCCCGGATGCGGGCATGGACTGCTTCATAAAATAATTGCCGAAATAATTGATGAACTCAGCATGAGAGAAAAGACAATAGGTTTTGCGCCTGTGGGCTGCGCGGTCTTTGCTTATGACTATTTCAATTTTGATGTAATTGAGACGGCCCACGGAAGGCCTCCTGCCGTTGCAACAGCGATAAAACGGCTTTTGCCTGACAATCTGGTTTTTACTTATCAGGGCGACGGCGATCTTGCCGCAATAGGCACGGCGGAAATAGTGCATGCTGCGGCAAGGGGCGAAAATTTCAGCGTTATTTTTGTCAACAATGCGACATACGGCATGACCGGCGGTCAGATGGCGCCCACAACCTTGTTGGGACAAATGACGACCACGACCACTAAAGGCAGGGAGCAAAAACTGACAGGTCATCCGATTAAGGTATCGGAGATGCTGGCCACACTTAACGGAGCAGGCTTTATCTGCAGGACTTCTATGGATTCGCCTCAGAATGTTATAAAAACCAAAAATGCCGTCAAAAAGGCCTTTCAATATCAGCTTGGCGGCAAGGGTTTCAGCCTTGTTGAAGTGCTTGCGCCCTGCCCAACGGACTGGTGGATGAGTCCCAAAGAGGCGCTTTTATGGATGAAGGAAAAAATGATTCCCGTCTTTCCGCTCGGAGTGGTAAAGGATAAGTACGGTAAACAGTCAACGGTGAACAGTGAACAGTAAAAATTTAAAGCTTATTGTCGCGGGCTTCGGGGGGCAGGGAGTTTTATTTACAGGAAAACTCCTTGCATACGCCGCCATGCTGGAAGGCAGGGAAGTGACATGTTTTCCTTCCTACGGCGCAGAGATGAGGGGCGGCACTGCCAACTGCACGATAATAATATCCGATGAAATGATAGGTTCTCCGGTGGTCAATCAGCCGGATGTCCTGCTGATTATGAATGAGGCGTCTATGGAGAGATTTGTACCGAAATTAAAATCAGGCGGGCTTCTGATAATGAATTCATCGCTGATAAAAAATCTTCCGAAGAGGCAGGATATTGAGGCGCTTCAGATAGATGCAACCGGCATGGCAGAAGAGCTTGGCAGCAGCCAGATTGCAAATATGATTATGATTGGAGCGCTTATCGCCAAAACAGGCATCATAAGCGTTGACACTGTTTTTAATGCATTGGAAGATATAATTTCCGAGAGGAAAAAAGGTATCATACCGGTCAATCAAACCGCAATAAAAAGAGGACTTGAAGGAATTAACCTTAATAATACAACCGTAAAATCACAGAGAGCATAATATTTTCTATTCCCCTCTGTGTGCTCTGTGGTTAAGAAAGTGAGGAATCTTGAGAGTTAGAAAGGCAAAGGCAGAGGACGTAAAGGCGATGCATTCGCTTATCAATAAGTTTGCAAAAAAAGATGAGATGCTTCCCCGTTCTCTGACTGAAATATATGAAAATATCCGGGATTTTTTTGTCTGCACACAAGGTGAAAAAATTAAAGGGACTGCGGCGCTGCATGTTTTATGGGAGGACTTGGCCGAGATAAGGTCGGTTGCCGTACTGGAGGAATACCAGCGCAGCGGCATAGGTAAGAAACTGATTGACCAATGTATAAAGGAGGCCGGGACTCTCGGCATAAAGAGGATTTTTGCGCTGACTTATTATCCTGAATTTTTTAAAAAAATGGGGTTTGAAGATATTGACAAGAATGACCTTCCCCAGAAGATTTGGGGCGACTGCCTGAAGTGCCCGTTATTCCCTGAATGCGAGGAAGTGGCGGTGATAAAGGAACTGAGAGGATAATGTCAAATTACAAAGCTCAAATGCCAAAACACTGTGACAGTGAACAGTGTCAGTGAGAAGAATTTAAAACTGACACTGACACTAAACACTGACACTATCTTGTCTTGCTTTTTACTTCTAAGTCGCCGAGCTGGATTCTTATGTAGGATTTTTCTCTTAATTCGTTTATATGTTCCAGCAGTTTCCTGTTTAATTGTTTTTCCACGAGGTATGTTTCTATGTCATTTCTAACATCATAAAAATCTTTACCTTTAAAAG
>JACQZD010000210.1 GCA_016207865.1 Nitrospirota bacterium | reverse complement strand
CAACAGGTTTCTTGAATATTACACAGCACATCTTCTGGATAACACAAAGCCGTATCAGGGTGTAAATGAGACGCTTTTAAAACTCGGAGATTATAAAAAGGCGGTTATCTCCAACAAAAGGGAGGCTATGTCCAAAGGCGTTCTTGAAGGGCTTGGTCTTTTAAAATTCTTTGAGGCAGTGCTCGGCGGCGACAGCATTGCTGAAAACAAGCCTTCGCCTGTGCCGGTGCTTGAGGTTTTAAAGAGATTGGGCGTGCAAAAGGAAGAGGCGGTTATGATTGGGGACAGCAATTATGATATTGAATCAGCGCATTCCGCAGGAATAAAAATTATCACTGTCACATACGGATTCCGCAAAAGAGATATGCTGAAAGATGCGGATTTTATGATAGACAGCTTCGGGACGTTGATTGAAATACTAAAAAAAATTAACAAGCAATAAAATACATATTTCGCAGTGATTAATACTTAACCTTTGTCTTTTTTGGGCGGTTTATATACAAACCAATCTTCGCTGGTAATCTCATGAAAATAGTCTGCTTCCTCAATCAATATCCTGGCGGCTGTTTGCCGCACTGCAGCAATTTCTACCCTTACACCTTCCCCTTTCAGATGTACAACCAGATCCACATAATCTGAATCCCCGGACATAATAATAATGGTGTCAACCTTTGAAGCGAGCTGCGTTGCTTTGATAGAGAGCGGAATATCGGCAGATTTATGGCACGGGATAACAGAGCCGTAATAGTTTTCATGCAGTCTATCTGCGAATTTAGAAGATATGGACTTCCCTTCCCTGAAATACAGCAGCCTGTTTAATCCCCTGTCATTCAGCAATTTAGGGATTAGCTTATCAAAATTGATCATTGCGTTTGTTGTTTTAGACAGTGCGTGGATACTCCGTTCAATATTGTTCCCGTCGCAAAGTATCGCCACCGATTGATTAATTAATATATTCCCCATAGTTGTTTATAACATTTATTAAAAGATGTTATTATTTATTCTAAAATATATTATTAATAAACCTTAATGTCAAGGAGAAATTATAGTGCTTATATGCGGATGGAATGAAACCTAAGCCTGACGAGACATACGACAGCATTAAGAATATAAAACTTTTTCAGGCAAAAACCGGATACAGGTTCAGCGTTGATGCGCTTTTGCTTGAGGATTTTATTTGCTGTAAAAGTTTTTGCAGGGGCATAGAGCTTGGTGCAGGCTCAGGGATAATATCAATGCTTCTTGCAAAGAGGAATAAAAGCATAAAATTAACCGCAGTGGAATTGCAGGAGTCCCTTGCCGGGCGCGCGGATAAGAACGTAAAACTGAACAGGCTAAGCGGCAGAATTGAGGTCGTTAATGAAGACATCAAAAGTCTTAAAAAAATATTCCCCTCAGGCAAATTTGATTTTGCATTCTCAAATCCGCCTTTTAGAAATACCGGAGCAGGACGTCTGAGTATGGACGAAGAACGCGCCGTTGCAAGGCATGAAATAAAAATAACCCTGCCTGAAATAATTGACACGGCCTCTTATCTGATAAAAAATGCCGGCAGTTTTTTCCTCATCTATCATCCCTTCAGGCTTGTGGAAGTAATTGTTCTCCTCCAAAAGGCGCGGCTTGAGCCTAAGAGACTAAAGTTTGTGCATTCTCGGGCTGGTGAAGAGGCAAAGATGGTCTTGATTGAGGCGGTTAAAGGCTCAGGCGCATGGCTCAAGATTGACCCGCCGCTTTATATTTATGAAAAAGGCAGTGAATACACGGCTGAGATGAAAAAGCTTTACGGCGAAGGTTGACACTGCTTCAAGATAGCTGTTATTATTTCAAACTCTCACTGTTAACTGTCAACTGTTCACTGTTAACTGTTTCTAAGGGGCTGTAGCTCAGTTGGGAGAGCGCTTGAATGGCATTCAAGAGGTCGACGGTTCGATCCCGTTCAGCTCCACCATTTTTAATTCAAGAGGTCGTCCCGATTCATCGGGATCAGCTCCATTTTATACTTTACTTATAAAACTCTTCGGGCAGGTTAAAGTCAGGGTATTTCTGCATTATTCTAATCATTATAACTTTAGCTAAAATATTTGCAAATTCTCCTGATAGTTTTCTGTATTCCTGCAGAACTTCTCTTAGAATTATTTCCGGATCTCCTGAAATAGAGGTGACATTCCCATTAAGGTCTACAAAGAGATTTTTTATAGGGCGGATTTTATTTAAAACTAAGTCTCCGAACAGCTTCATTTTGCTTTTAATTATTTCCGTGAGTAATTCTATGTAGATTTCCTCAGTTGTCATTTGAGAGATTTTATCCCTATGCTTCCGGCAGAAATAAAGGCAACGGCCCCTGCCGTTATAAGTATTCCCATTATAATCATAAGCGGACCTTCACTTATTAATCCGAATCCTGCGGCAAGTTCAACTCCTGCATGAAGAAAAACTGAAAAGAAAATGCCTGCAACCATCATTTTAATCATGCGGCCTATGCTTCCGCCGATTACCGTGACGACCTAAAGTAACATAATCATTGCAATCAGACTGCTTATCAGGGCAATAAGGCCCGGAATGATCTCAGCATCTGTTGACATAATAATTCCCTCCTTTTTTCAGATTTCCCTTCTCACAGACTACCACACATTGTCTCTGCGGTCAATAAAGATGAAGTTTTTTGTGTAGAACAGGGGCCTGTTACAGCGTTTTCAATAACTCTTTATACTCTTCGGGCGGGTCAATAATTTCAAGCCCCATGCTGCTTGTCAGGCAGTGCGGCGGGGTTTTAAAGGACCATTTTACTTTGCAGTGGAGGTTTACATTTTGACCTGAAGGAAGTTGAAATTTCAGGTCAAAGGCCGTCCCGGGCTGAAGATCAATCATAGGATTTGCAGGCGCACTTATCATGTAGATGCCTTCCTCTGAAAGATTTTCTAAATATCCTGTGTTGCTTCCCTGGCTTTCAGTGACAATCTCCGCCTTCAGCTTAATAACAATTCGTCTGGCGCGCCTTCTGTCGTCCATAACTATTATTCTACCACTGTTATTAAATTTTTCAAAGGGAAATTTTCTAAGGGAAATTTTCTTAAATGAAATTGATTTTAAACAATACCCTGTGTGATAATGAATGATGTTCATGAATATTGCACACTTTCAAAAACCAAGCAGATATGCAGGCAGTGAGGTCAATATTATCCGTAAAGGCCAGGAGGCGCGGGTGAAGGCGGCCCTCTGTTTTCCTGACACTTACGAAATCGGGATGTCTCATCTGGGGCTGAAGGTTTTATATTCAATAATAAATAATATCCCCTATGCCTCTGCGGAAAGGGTCTTTGCTCCATGGATTGATTATGAAAAATATCTTAGGCAGAAGGGTGAACTGCTTTCAACGCTTGAAAGCAGGAGACCTTTAAAGGATTTTGATATTGTTGGTTTCAGTCTTCAATATGAACTCTCATATACAAATGTGCTCAATATGCTGGACCTCGGCGGAATTCCTGTCAGGGCGGAAGACAGAGGCGATGAATTTCCGGTTGTAATTGCAGGCGGTCCGTGTGCGGCGAACCCGATGCCTCTCACGCCGTTCATAGACGCGTTTGTCATAGGCGACGGGGAAGAGGCAGTAAAGGAAATTATAGATGTTTATGAGAGGGTCAGGGGACAAGATTCAGGATGCAAGATTCAGGATGCAGGATACAGGAGTAAAGATGAATTATTAAAGGCGCTTTCGGAGTTGGAGGGCGTTTATGTTCCGGCAGTGCACAAACTGAACGGGCGAAGAATAAAGAGAAGGGTTGTTGAAAATCTTGATGAGGCGCATTTCCCTGAAGCGACCGTAGTGCCTTTTAACTCTATTGTGCATGACAGGATTGCCATAGAAGTGGCCAGGGGATGCGCAGAAGGCTGCCGTTTTTGCCAGGCGGGAATAATTTACAGACCCGTAAGGGAGAGAAGTCCAGAAAAAATCCTGTCGCTGGCCCGCAAATTAATCGCAAACACAGGTTATGAAGAAGTCTCTTTTACATCGCTGAGCACAGGCGATTATAGCTGTCTTTTGCCTTTGATAAAGACATTTAACAGGGTATTTTCAAATCAGCACATTGCTATATCACTGCCGTCATTAAGAGTAGGCTCTGTCAGCAGGGATGTGCTTGATGAAATAAAAAGCGTCAGAAAAACCGGCTTTACAATAGCGCCTGAGGCAGGAACGAAAAGACTCAGGAATGTAATCAACAAAAATCTTGAAGATACGGATTATGATGCGGCGCTTGAGAGGCTTTTCAGCGCCGGATGGAAAAATATAAAGCTGTACTTCATGATAGGGCTTCCCACTGAGACGGAGCATGATATAGATGGGATAATGAATATGGTAAGGCACGCGTCAAAAAAAGGCAGGGAATTAACAAAGCGCAGTGTAAACATCAATGTGGGTATTTCCGCTTTTGTGCCCAAGCCGCATACCCCGTTTCAATGGCTCGGGCAGATGCCTTTTAAGGAATTGAGAAAGAGGCAGGATTATCTCAGGAATACATTGCAAAGTGGCGGATTTAATTTCAAGGGCCAGCATGTTGAAGTGAGCCTTCTTGAGGCCGCGTTGTCAAGGGGAGACGCAGATACGGCCTCGCTTATTGAGACTGCATGGAGGCTCGGCTGTACTTTTGACGGGTGGTCTGAGACATTTGATTTTCAGAAGTGGCTTGCTGCGGCTGATGCGACGGGCATTAATATAATGAGCCGGGCTGAAAGAAAGTATGAACTTGATGATAAGCTTCCGTGGGATATTATTGATACAGGCGTTACAAAAGAATTTCTGACGAGTGAATTTCAGAATGCGTTTAAAGAGCATACGACTCAAAACTGCAGGCAGGTCTGTCACAACTGCGGGCTGGAATGCAGAGAAAAGAGTCAGGAGTCAGAAGATAACATGCAACCTCTGCATCATGCATCACGCATCACGCCGGTCTGCCGTCCAGGCACGCATCACGCATTGCCAATAAGGATAAGAATGATTTTTTCAAAGACCGGAGCGCTGCGTTATCTCTCGCACCTTGAAGTGGTCCGGGCGTTTCTTAGGGCCATGAAAAGGGCGGAAGTGCCGCTGGTTTATTCAAGTGGTTTCCATCCGCTTCCAAAGGTATCATTCGGGCCTGCGCTTTCCGTCGGCATTGAAGGGCTCAATGAATATTTTGACGCAGAGGTATACGCCCCTGTGAATGCGGGTGAAATTATTTCAAAGGTGAATGCCGTGCTTCCGGAAGGACTCGGGATTGTACGCGCTTCGGCGCTTGCAGGCCGGGTGAAGATAAATGATGATTTTATTTTTAAGTACAAATATGAAATAATAACCGACAAGACGCCTTTAAACAGGGATTTGCTCCTGAATTTTATGCAGAGCTCTCAGCATCCGATAACAAGAGACGGAAAGACAATTGATATAAGGCAGATGGTTGAAGAGGCGGATATGCGTGATGGAATTTTAAGGCTTGCCATGAAGGATGCAGGCGGAATAAAGGTGAGGCTTTATGAAATACTTAAAGAGGTGTTCCGGTTGTCAAAAGACGAGTTGTACGGGCTTGAGATAAAAAGGACCGGTATTCATGCCGAAAGACAGGAACAATCAGATGTGTTGTCAAAGACCGAAAGAGGGATGGAGAAAGTATGGCTAATGACATAGTATTAAACGTAAACAGGGAAGAAACGAGGCTGGCGCTGCTTGAGTCAGGTCAGCTTGCAGAGCTTTACTTTGAAAAGAAAAAGGATATTAGTCCGGTAGGCAATATTTATAAAGGCAAGGTTGTAAAGATACTGCCGGGGATGCAGTCCGCATTTGTGGACCTGGGAGTCGGGAAGGCCGCATTCCTGCATGTGGCCGATGTGTATTCAAATTTTGACTATTCCCTGTTTGGCGAGGATATAACGGATGTGTTTCCGCCTCATCTGGTAAAGATTGAGGAGCTTTTGCAGGAAGGACAGGACATTATTGTGCAGGTGTCAAAAGACTCCATCGGCACAAAAGGCGCAAGGGTGACGTCATACATTACCCTTCCCGGCAGGTATCTTGTGCTTATGCCCGGGGTTGAGCATATCGGAATTTCAAGAAGGATTCTTGAGGAGAATGAGCGGACGAGGCTCAAGGAAATCGTCAACAGCATCAAGCGTCCTGGTTTTGGCCTTATTGTGAGGACGGCAAGCGAGGGATGCACTGAAGAAGAGCTTAAAAAAGATATTGAGTTCCTGATGTTGTTATGGGATAACATTCAGGAGAAGAAGGACAAGGTCGGGGCGCCGCATATTCTTTACAACGATTTTGACATTGTATTCAGAAGCGTGAGGGACCTGCTCGGGCATTCTGTGAACAGGGTAATTATTGACTCAAAATCTGAGTTTAAAAGAGTCGTTGATTTTGTTAATACCTATTTCCCGAAGCTTATATCAAGGATAGAGCTTTATGACAGCCCTGAACCTATTTTTGATTTCTTCGGCATTGAGCTTGAAATACCCAAGGCGCTCGGCAGGAAGGTGTGGTTAAAATCAGGCGGATATATACTTATTGACCAGACAGAGGCGCTGATTGCAATAGATGTAAATACAGGGAAATACGTCGGCAAGGTGACGCTTGAAGATACAATACTCAAGACTAACCTTGAGGCTGTAAAAGAGATTGCGTATCAGATACGGCTCAGGAATCTGGGCGGCATAATAATCATAGATTTTATTGATATGGAAAAAGAGGAAAACAGAAAGAAGCTGTTTACCGCATTTCAGGAGGCCATGGCTAAAGACCGCGCAAAAAGCACAGTGCTTCAGGTCTCTGAGTTAGGGCTTATTGAAATGACAAGGAAAAGGGTGAGGGAGAGCCTTGGAAGGTCTCTCTGCGAGCCTTGTACTTATTGCGAGGGAAAGGGTTTTGTAAAATCCCCGGTGACTGTTTGTTATGAGATATTCAGGGAATTAAGGAAAATAGGTTCAGATGAGAAAGACGGCAGGATAATTGTAACCGTGCATCCGCAGGTGGCAGACCTTTTCTATGAAGAGGAAAGGGAAGGCGTTGACGAGATTGAAAAGACCTATTCACTGAAGCTGATAATAAAGACTGATAAGAATTTCCATCAGGAATATTACGAAATAACAACGGCGTAGGTATAACCATTGAAGCCTGTAATATTATTGTCATATCCTCAAGCAGTATTGTCATTCCGAGCTTGACCCGGAATCCAGTCTTTTTTCTCTGGATTCCCGCTTTCGCGGGAATGACGGATGTGTGTATCAAGATTTGGATTAAATTTTATGACTATAAACGGCAAAATAGAAAAATTAATAGACATAATCAAACCGATGGACGGCGCCGTAATTGCTTTTTCAGGAGGCGCTGACAGCACGCTTGTCTTAAAGGCTGCTTCTATGGCCGGGCTTAAGCGCATTCTTGCAGTGACCGCGGTTTCGGAAAGCCTTCCGGGCGAAGAACTTTTATTTGCAAAGCAGGTTGCGGTTTCTCTCAGCGTACCGCACAGGATAATTGAGACAAAAGAGCTTCAGGACGAAAATTTTGCAAGCAATCCTCCTGAGAGGTGCTACTACTGTAAAAAAGAGCTGTTCTGCAAGTTACAGAAGATTGCCCTTGAAGAAGGGTTTTCCAATATTCTTGACGGCACTAACGCAGACGACAGGCAGGACCACAGGCCCGGCAGGCGCGCCGCCGCCGAGACCGGTGTCAGGAGCCCGCTGCTTGAGGCAGGGCTTACAAAAAAAGAAATAAGGGACATCTCTTTTGAACTCGGGCTTGCGACCTGGGATAAGCCTGCGGCGCCGTGCCTGGCATCGCGTTTTCCCTACGGTCATAAAATTACTGCTGAAAATCTCCGGATGGTTGCGCAGGCTGAAGAGTTTCTGAGGAAATTCGGTTTAAAAGAATTCAGGGTGAGACACCACGGCGATATAGTGAGAATTGAGGTCTTGCCTGAAGACAGGGCGGTCTTTGAAAATAATGAGACGCGCAAGCAGACTGTTGATTTTTTCAAGACGATTGGTTTTAAGTATGTTGCACTGGACCTTCAGGGCTTCAGAAGCGGAAGCCTGAATGAATGAGCTTCAGTACAGCAAAGAACTTTTCAAATGCGTAAGGTGCGGCGCGTGCAAAGCGCTGTGTCCCACATACCTGACGGCCCTTGATGAAGCAATGGGCGCCCGCGGCAGGGTGGCAATGCTGGGGGCGGTTAATACTGACAGGCTTGAACCTACCGGAGGACTCTCCGAAAAAATT
>JACQZD010000203.1 GCA_016207865.1 Nitrospirota bacterium | reverse complement strand
TCTTCTTCAGGAAAATTATCCTCAGCTTAAGGCAAATGAATCATTCCTTAAACTGCAGGACAGTCTTGAGGGTACGGAGAACAGGATTTCAGTGGAGAGGAAGCGGTACAACGACGATGTCAAGACATTAAATACCTACAGAAGGACGGTATTCGGAAAGATTTTTGCGTCAATCGCAGGCGTGGGCGAGGCTGAGTATTACGATATTCCTGAGGCGCAGAAGGAAACGCCGCAGGTAAAGTTTTAGTTTATTTGTCTGAATTAAAATTTTCTTGACAAGTGTGCTTTAAGGGAATAATATTTAAGAAAATTAACAAATTTAATAAGGGGGTAAATCGCAGCAGGACAGTAAAAATTATTCTTGATTCTCAGCCTAATCAAATATATCTAAAAAACATTTTAGAAAAGGAGCGGGTTATGGGGGTATCAAGGCGTGATTTTCTCAAGCTTTCAGGCAGTACACTGCTTATTTCTTCGTTAAGCGCAGAGGCAAAGGCAGAAGAGCAGAAGGCGCAGGAACTGCGTATAAAAAATTCCATTGAATCAAAGACTATCTGCCCGTTTTGCTCTGTTGGGTGCGGCATCATTGCCCATACCAAAGACGGCCAGGTCATCAACACCGAGGGCGACCCTGAACATCCAATCAGCGAAGGAACCCTCTGCTCAAAGGGCGCATCGTTTTACCAGATAGTAAATAACCCGGCAAGGCTTACAAAACCGAGATACCGCGCCCCGGGCGCATCGGAATGGAAAGATGTTGAATGGGAATGGGCGCTTGATGAAATTGCAAAGCGCGTAAAACAGACCCGTGATAAGACCTTTAAGCTTACCTCCAAATCAAAGGTCAAGGAAAAAGGTCCTGACGGCCAAGACAAAGATGTTGAGAAGGATTTTACCGTCAACAGGACTGACGGCATGGCCCACGTAGGAAGCGCCGCGCTTGATAATGAAGAGTGCTACATGCTTCAAAAAGTCCTCCGCTCGTGGGGGCTTGTCTATATAGAACATCAGGCCCGAATATGACACTCCGCAACTGTAGCGGCTCTGGCAGAGTCGTTTGGTCGCGGTGCAATGACAAATCACTGGGTTGATGTAAAAAACGCCGATGTCATTCTCGTCATGGGCGCAAACCCCGCTGAAAATCATCCCATCTCCATGAAATGGGTCCTGAAGGCAAGGGAAAACGGCGCAAAACTTATTGTCGTGGACCCGCGCTTTACAAGGACTGCCGCGAAGGCGGATATTTATGCTCCCATGCGTTCAGGCACGGATATAGCATTCTTAGGCGGTATGATTAAGTATATCCTTGACAACAATCTTTATTTCAAAGACTATGTTGTCAACTACACAAATGCCGCCTTCCTCGTAAACCCTGATTTCAAGGGTCCCGGCGAACTGGACGGACTGTTTTCAGGATATGATGAAAAGGGAAGAAAGTATGATAAAAAAACGTGGTCGTATCAGATGGATGAAAATGGGATAGTCAAAAAAGACCCCGCACTGAAAGACCCGAAATGTGTTTTTAGACTGCTCAAAAAACATTACTCCCGCTATACGATTGCAAAGGTTTCCAGCATTACCGGCACTCCCGAAGAAAAACTTGTTGAGGTTTATAAAACCTATGCCTCAACCGGGAAGCCCAACAGGGTAGGGACAGAGCTTTATGCAATGGGCTGGACCCAGCATACGGTTGGGACGCAGAATATCAAGGCCATGACTATTATTCAACTGTTGCTTGGGAATATCGGGATGGCAGGCGGCGGCATAAATGCCTTGCGCGGCGAATCCAATGTGCAGGGCTCAACAGACCACGGACTGCTTTTCAATGTCCTGCCGGGCTATCTGCCGACGCCTTCTGCCGTGCTTGCCGACCTTAAGTCTTATATTGAAAAACACACGCCAAAGACAAAAGACCCTAAGAGCGTTAACTGGTGGGGCAACAGGGGCAAATATATTACAAGCTATCTGAAAGCCATATACGGCGATAAGGCTGTAAAAGACAATGACTTTGGCTATGCGTGGCTTCCAAAGCTTGACGAAGGCATGAATGCGTCATGGCTTGTGCTCTTTGACCAGATGTTCAAGGGAAAATTTGAGGGCTTTTTCGCATGGGGGCAGAATCCTGCCTGTTCCGGCGCCAATGCAGGTAAGGTCAGGAAGGCATTGGCGAAACTGAAATGGATGGTCAATGTGAATTTATTTGATAATGAGACAGGCTCTTTCTGGAAGGGTCCCGGCATGAATTCGGGGGACATACAGACAGAGGTGTTTCAGCTCCCGGCATGCTCTTCCGTTGAAAAAGAAGGCAGTATTACAAACTCAAGCAGGCTTGCGCAGTGGAGGACAAAAGCCATTGAACCAATCGGCCAGTCAAGGCCTGACAGCGAAATTATCAATGAGCTTCAGCACAGGGTAAAAAGGCTTTATCAAAAAGGCGGTAAGTTCCCTGAGCCTGTAGTGAATCTTACATGGAATTACGGCGCAAGGGGCCGGGTGGACATTCACAAAGTTGCAAAGGAGATTAACGGGTATTATCTTGAAGACCTGTATGATAAGAAACCAACGCCGCCCAAGCTCCTCGGCAAAAAAGGCGATTTGTGCGCGACATTCGTTCATCTTCAGGCAGACGGCACAACGTCCTGCGGCAACTGGATTTACAGCCAGAGCTACACGCAGAAAGAAGGCAAGATTATCAACATGATGGCGAGGAGGGGCAAGGCCGACCCCTCAGGGCTTGGTTTGTATTCTGAATGGGCGTGGTGCTGGCCTGTTAACAGGAGGATAATTTATAACCGCGCCTCTGTTAATTTGCAGGGTAAGCCGTGGGATCCCAAACGCGCAGTCATCAAATGGAATGCCGTAAAGGAAGACCCCAACACCAAAAAGCCCGGGGTCTGGGAAGGCGATGTGCCTGACGGGCCTGCGCCTCCTATGGCAGATGAAAAGGCAGGGAAATATCCGTTTATTATGAGGGCTGACGGCATGGGCGCATTATTTGGTCCCGGACTTGCAGAAGGCCCTTTCCCGGAACATTATGAGGCTCTTGAATGTCCTTTGCAGGAAAACGTCATGTCCGGTCAGAGGATTAACCCGACGATAAAATTATTCTACGCAGTAGCAGGACCGCACTTTAAGGCTAAGGAAGGGGGCGGACCGGAAGAAGACATATTCTTCAGCTGTGATACCCGCTATCCTTACGTTGCAACAACTTACCGGGTGTCAGAGCATTGGCAGACAGGCGTTCTTACGAGGCATGAACCGTGGCAGATGGAGATGATGCCCCAGCAGTTTATAGAGCTCAGCGAAGAGCTTGCGCAGGAAAAAGGGATAAAACCGGGAGACAAAGTGACTGTAAAATCCGGCCGCGGAGAGATATGGGCTATGGCCATAGTAACAAAAAGATTTAAACCTTTCAAAGTTGCAGGCAGTACAGTTC
>JACQZD010000199.1 GCA_016207865.1 Nitrospirota bacterium | reverse complement strand
TTATAACTGTTAACTGTTAACTAAATTTTGGCAATTTGCCAAAATTTACCCCGGAGGCCAGCGCATAATCCTTCCGCCCATAAGATGCAGGTGTATGTGATACACAGATTGTCCTGCATCAGGATTGCAGTTTATCACAAGCCTGAACCCGCGTTCGGCAATATTCCTGTCGCGCGCAATTTTGTTTGCCGCCTGAAAAAGCCGTCCGATTAATTCGTTATCATCAGGCCCGGCCTCAAGCATTGTGGAGATGTGCTTTTTCGGCACGACAAGGATATGCACGGGCGCCTGCGGATTAATATCCTCAAAGGCAAACACGTATTCATCCTCACAAACAAATTTTGATGGTATTTTTCTGTCAATAATTTTGCAAAACAGGCACATTGTTTCATCTCCTTTTAACATTAAAATTAACCGCTGAGACCTCAGAGCAAATATAAAGTATCGTCTTTTTCTGGATTCCCCGATTAAATCGGGGAATGACATCTATTTGAGAACACAGAGTATTCCTCCGTGCCCCCTGCCTGCTGGCCGGCAGGTCTGTGGTTTAAGATATTTTCATACTGATAATTTAGATGAAGGCCCGTGTTTTTTCATTCCACGAGGCGACAAGGTAATAGAGCATCATTATCGCGACGATGAGGATGACAGCCCAGGGGTAAGAAATGTATTCCGGCAGAAAAACCAGCTTCCCACTGAGCAAGGTGAGTGTTTAAGATGAATCCATATATGATTTGAACAACGAATTTGTTATCCCCATGACTGTGAACGCTATTATTTGTTTCACGCCTCCTTCCGCCGACCTCCAGCAGGTGCCGCTTCCACAACCGCCGGCAAACGGCATGCCGAACCCGAATATTATCCCGCCTATGAAACTGCCGATCCAGAATGTTGAATTAATATAAGCCCATTCAGGCCTGTGCAAAGGCCAGCACAACTGCAGATGCGCCGAAATACGGCTGCAGCCATTGCCAGTTGAAAGAACCTATTTGAGGTTTTCTGGGTTTTCCGTCTCCTCTTCTAAAACGCAGATGCTCCACTTCCCAATAAAAATAATGAACTTCAAGAAAAACTCCTACAATTAAGCCTGCCATCATTGCCAAACCGCCGAGCGAAAGGGCGCTGACAGCGCTGAAAAAACCTCCGATATTGCAGCCCATAGCCATAGTTGCGCCGATACCCATGAGCATACCGCCGAATGCGCCCCTGAGCACTTCAAAGGGAGGCGGTATTTTTATGGCGAATTGCTTAGACAACAGCGCCGAAGCAAAAGCTCCCCATAATAATCCGAAGGTCAGAACAGAACTTGAGCTTAGATGCAGGCCGTAGTGAGGGTGGATGCCGTATATCTTTGCAGAATAAAACAACCAGTCAATCCATTCCCTTAAACCGCCGACAACCCCTAAGGGTCTTTCCCACGCAAAAGTGACGATGCTGTTAATGCCTATTAATAATCCTCCAAGCCATACGGGCCAGTTCTTATAAAAAATCTTTACATATGCATCCTTCAGCATTGAAGCAAGAATGCCCGGGTCTTGGGAACTATTCACTTGGGCTCACCGGTTATGCTGTTCAGCCACTTAAGATATTCCTCTGACCCCTCAACGATAGGCAGGGCAATAATCTCAGGCACAGTGTAGGGGTGAAGCTCTTTAACTTTTTTTGCAAGGGAGTCAAATAAATCTTTTTGCGTTTTTGCTATCATCAGCGCCTCAGTGTCATCTTCTATTTTATCCTCCCACGTGTAGATTGAACGTATGGACTTTACTATGTTGACACAGGCCGCAAGCCTTGCCTCCACAAGCGTACGCGCAATTTTAACAGCCGCATCTTCGTTCGGCGCAGTGATAAATACAACAATTTCGTTCATGACAACTCCTTTTAATATTTTTTATAATTTTACAAATAAATAATAAATTTTAACACAAGAATTTTTACATTAAGTGTTACACCAATTTAAAAATGTCCGGTTTTATGTTATTGCCTTACTGCATGTGTCATTCCCGCTTGTCGGGAATCTTTCCGGCATGTTCGGAAGGATGCTGGACAAGCCAGCATGACAGACAGGGATGTTTTAAATGGGTGCGACATTTTTTGCACGCATTAAAACTAACATAACGCTTATACAGCTTTTATTTTCAGGCTTCCGCACTGATTTTAAAAATTTTGCTATAAAAATTTGTCGCACCCTTCTGAAAAAATTGTAAAATTATTTTTAGTTTTCTATCATATTGATTTAAAAAATAAAATTATATTAATGTGCTTGATATTATTTTCATTTATAAGAATATATATTTTGCTTGATTTTTTTTACTTATGTGTTTATAATTTTTACATATGCAGGTTTTTTGTATTCTGCTAAAAGGAGTTTATAAAGCAATCAAGGATAGACTCCTTAACAAAGTCTGGGTTCCATTCTCACCAGTCAGGATACTTTTCTTTCAAAATCATCATCGCAGTATAATCCAAATTCTATTTCAACAGGCACGGACACCTGTTTCATGATACATATTTATAAGGTTAAAGGTTTTAATGCATAGAATTTCTTTGGGTATTGTTTGCCTGAAGAATGTTTAGAAATAAAAAATTGTTTTAATGAATCACGACACTAAGTGATGAGTCGGGTAGAGGAGTATTTTTCTAATAACGGAAAAATTTAAGTTAAGGGAATTAGCCGTAAAAGGGCGCTATGTTTAGAAAACGCAGGGTCGTAGTAACAGGTTTAGGGGTGGTCGCCCCAAACGGGGTTGGCAAAGATGAGTTCTGGCAGGCAACTGTGCAGGGCAAGTCAGGAGTTGATTACATAACGAGTTTTGATACATCCAATCTGGATTCAAAAATCGCCGCACAGGTAAAAGGTTTTAATCCCTTAAATTATATGTCTACACAGGTTGCCAAAAGGACAGACCGCTTTGTCCATTTTGGACTGGCATCTGCAAGGATGGCGCTTGAAGATTCAGGCTTGAATTTAAGCAAAGAGGATAAAAACAGGATTGGAGTAGTTATCGGCTCAGTTTTTGGCGGTGTGTTGTTTCATGAGGAACAGATAATGGCTGGGCTTCAAAAAGGTCTTAATAGAGTGCATCCTCTTAGTATTCCAAAGGTGAGTACTAATTCTGTTTCAAGCAATATTGCAATTGAGTTTGATTTTACAGGATTAAATTTAAGCATTTCAACCGGATGTGTTTCCGGTACTAATGCAATTGGTCAGGCATTCAGGCTTATTCAGAACAATACTGCTGATATTGTGTTTTCCGGTGGAGTGGAGGCCCCTATCACCCCTATAACTTTCAGTGCATTCTGCAATTTGCAGCTTTTAAGCAAGAAAAATGACCAACCTCAGGAGGCATGCCGTCCTTTTGACAAAAAAAGGGACGGTTTTGCGCTTGGAGAAGGAGGGGCAGTGCTGATATTGGAAGAATTATCGCATGCGATAAAAAGAAACGCCTGCATTTACGGAGAAATACACGGCTATGCCGCCAATTGCGGCTCATATCATATGGTGCTGCCGGAAGCAGGGGGCAAGGAATCAGCAAGGGTGATACAGATGGCTATTGATGATGCAGATATTCCCACGGATGCTATTGATTATATCAGCGCCTATGGAAATGCAACACAGCCCAATGATAAGGCTGAAACCAAAGCCATTAAATTAGTATTTGGCAGAAATGCGTATAACATTCCTATTAGTTCTATAAAATCAATGATAGGGCATACTGTTGGCGCCTCCGGAGCAATTGAAGCGGTTTCCTGCGCTCTTGCTTTAGAGAACAATCGCATTCCACCAACAATTAATTATGAATATCCTGACCACGATTGTGATTTGGATTATGTGCCCAACAAGGCGCGAAAGGCAAGGTTAAACACCGTCTTGCTAAATTCCTTCGGAGTTGGAAATAATAATGCATGTGTGGTTTTTAAGAGGTTTATGGATTGATGAAAAGCAAAGAAATTGAGAGAAAAATAAAAAAGATTTTAGCGTATAAATTAGATATCTCTGTTGAAAAGATTAACCTAACATCTTCCCTAAGCGATGACTTAGGGTTGGATTCCTTTGGCAAAGTAGAATTAAGTTTTGCATTAGAAGAAGATTTTGGAATTAACATAATTAAAAACGCTGAAAATATTCCGCGAATAATAACACTAAAAGACCTCATAGATTTTTTAAAACAGAAACTAATGGTGACGAGCCGGAAGTGATTAAAAGCGATTTTATAACATATAAGAATTTGAGCAATAAAAATATCATTGGTGTATATGACCATATTACCTCTTCAAAAGGATCAAAACCTTTTATTATAATCCCACCTGCTTTTGGTGAAACTAAAACTGACTCACTTTCTTTATCGTATTTTCTTGTTATGAACGGTTTT
>JACQZD010000198.1 GCA_016207865.1 Nitrospirota bacterium | reverse complement strand
GGCCAGCGATACGGAAATCATCACAATAAACATCAACACATATCCCGTGAGGGCCAGCCCCTGCCGGAATTGCGCCTTATCAAGAAGCCCGAGTGATAAATCCGCCTCTACGAATCCGAGTATCTTCTGCTTTTCAGAATGAATATGGCAGCTCGCAGTATAGCAGGACGGTTCGTTGGGAATAGTTCCGATGACCTTCAGCACCCTTACTCCCTTTGAGTTTTTGTAGATAGCCCACCTTTGGGGGGTCGGCAGCAGTTCGGATGAGCGCTCAGGTTGTGTATGGCATCCCATGCATGCAACAGACGTTTTATCCACCTCACTGCCGATTTCTCCCTTCTGCGAAGAAAAAAATACCGTACCCTTATGGTCAAAAATCCTTACCATGTTTACGTCCTCTGTCGCGCCTACATCTTCAATGGTCTGCTGGATTGCAGACCTGTGAAACGTAAGCATGCTGTAGCGGGTGCTGTTTTTTATGAAATCTATAAAAGAGTCGCCGTATCTGACGGCAATTACCACAAAATCTTTTTCCTGCTTCTTTGAAAGCGCATACCAGAAGACAAAGCTTCCCAAAGCCATCAACAAGCCTATGGCAATAATAAGTTTTGCTGCGAGAGACTTTGTGGGGTGCAGAAAAATATTTTTCATGGTTACCTTAAATTATAATGAAAATCCACTTTTTTAAAAAGTACGATTTTTTAGAGGCAGGCTGATAAGTAAGTTAAAATTAGGAATAAGCATGTTAAATACTATTAAATATAGATTGACATGAATTAACAATATATATAAAAATACCTCACAATGCCCGGAACATATATCCCAATAAACTACCTGCCGGTCTTAATAATAATAATAATAGCCGCTTCTGTAGGCTTAGCCCCTTTGCTTATAGGCATACTCCTCAGGCCCGCAAGGCGTTATCCTCTGAAACTCTCCCCTTATGAATCAGGCAATCCGCCGGTTGGCGAGCCCAGATACAGGTTTTCAGTGCGGTTTTATATTATCGCAATGCTTTTTGTGGTATTTGACGTTGAAGCAGTCTTCCTATATCCTTGGGCAGTTGCATATGATAAAATCGGGCTGTACGGTTTTGTGGAGATGATGATATTCATATTCATTCTTTTAATCGGTTACATATATGTATGGGAAAAAGGCGCACTTACGTGGGAGTGAAGAAAGTTAATAGTTAAGAGCTTGCCTGCCTCTGGCAGGTTAAAAGTTAAAAGTTATAATTAAAAACCGTATAAGTAATGTTCGTCCTTTAGTCATTCCCGCAGTTCTTAAGCGGGAATCCAGAAAAAAAGACTGGATTCCGGGTCAAGCCCGGAATGACAAAAATAAAAAAGACGGATTACGGAGGTTTACGCAGTGCTGATAAATGCATCGCCTGATGTTATTGAAATAGAAGACAGGGTAAAAATTATCCCCGGCGCAAACACCATCATTACCTCTTTGGATAAACTCATCAACTGGAGCAGAAAATCATCAATCTGGCCCATGACATTCGGTCTTGCCTGCTGTGCAATTGAGATGATGGCCACAGGCGCAAGCCACTATGACTTTGACCGTTTCGGAATTGTCTTCAGGGCCTCACCAAGGCACACAGACCTTCTGATTATCGCAGGGACTGTAACAAAAAAAATGGTTCCTGTCATAAGGCGGGTTTATGATCAGATGCCGGAGCCGCGGTATGTAATGGCCATGGGCAGCTGTGCATGTTCCGGGGGGATATTCAATACTTATTCCGTTGTTCAGGGGTGCGATACTTTTTTGCCGGTTGATGTCTATGTACCGGGCTGTCCCCCAAAACCCGAGGCCTTGCTGGAGGGAATACTGAAACTTCAGGATAAAATGCAGAAAGAACATTTCAGATGGAGCAGGTGGAGGTGATGGAACCTTTAGAAATCGCAGAAAAGCTGAAAGAGCAGTTTCCTGATGAAGTTGCCGGAGTGACACAGTCCGGTGAACAGGTTTCTGTCATTGTCAAACGCTGCGGGATTACTGATATCTGCCGGTACCTGCATGACGACCCGGCAATTTGCCTGAATTATCTGTCAGACCTGTGCGGCGTTGATTACCCGGGCAGGAAACCCCGTTTTGAAGTGGTTTATAATCTTTACTCCTTAAAGCACCTCCACAGGCTGAGGCTGAAGGCGCTGGTCCCTGAAGAGGAATTGTCAATTGACAGTGTCGTATCAGTCTGGGCAGGCGCAAACTGGCATGAAAGAGAAACCTGCGACATGTACGGCATTGTTTTTAACAACCACCCTGACCTAAGGCGCATACTTATGCCCGAGGACTGGGAGGGCTTTCCCCTTAGAAAAGATTATCCTTTGAAAGGAGCCGAGGGCAGGGAATACAGGGGATATGAGGAAGCAAAGGAACTTCACAAACACGATGATGAATGGAACATAAAATCTTGAACTGTTTGAACGGGTTGAACAATGTTGAACCATCTTTTTTGTTATGGAAAATATAGAAGATAAATCACAGGGGACTTCCCGCATAGCGACTGAGGAAATGACTCTCAATATGGGGCCCCAGCATCCTGCCACGCACGGGGTGCTCAGGCTTGTGCTTGAACTTGACGGCGAAACCGTGCTCAAATGCACCCCCTACATCGGCTATCTCCACCGGGGCATTGAAAAACTTGCAGAGCACAGGAACTATTTCCAGATTATACCTCTTACAGACCGGCTGGATTATATAGCATCAATGGCTAATAACATAGGCTACTGCGTTGCCGTTGAAAAACTTTTCAAGATTGAACCCCCTGAAAGGGCGCAGTTCATCAGGACTATCACGGCCGAAATGGCCCGCATATCAAGCCATCTCCTCTGGCTTGCAACGCATGCGCTGGACATAGGCGCGATGACGGTATTCCTTTACTGCTTCAGGGAAAGGGAAAAGCTCCTGGACCTGTTTGAGCGCCTTTGCGGGGCAAGGCTTACAGTAAGCTATCCAAGAATAGGCGGCGTACGGAATAACGCTGATACAAAATGGCTGGAAGACCTTTACGATTTTACCGGAGAATTCCCAATGAGGATTGAGCAGT
>JACQZD010000197.1 GCA_016207865.1 Nitrospirota bacterium | reverse complement strand
AAGACCATTACTTATTTTGAAAAGGCAGGGCCTGAAAATACTGTGCAGTGCGCCAATATTGTAAGAGACGCAGTAAAGAATTCTGCATGCAGGCATGTGGTTGTCGCCACGACCTCCGGCGATACGGGGCAGATGTTTGCAGAGGCATTAAAGGACAGCGGCGTAAATCTGGTGGTTGTTACACATTCACACGGTTTCAAAGAGCCAAATCACTCGGAAATAACCGATGCGGTAAAGGAAAAAATCCAGTCCCTCGGCGCAAAGATATACACAGGCACAATACTGACCCACAACCTTGAGACTGCCCTGGCAGTGCAATTCAGCGGCGTTTACCCGACTCTCTTGATAGCGCAGACTTTGAGGAGGTTTGGCGAAGGGGCCAAGGTATGCTGTGAGATAGTGATGATGGCGGCTGATGCCGGTCTTGTCCCTGAAGGTGAAGAGGTAATTGCGGCGGCAGGCACGGCACGGGGCTCAGATACTGTGATGCTAATCCGCTCCGCGGCTTCAAAGAGATTTCTAAAGCTGAAGGTGCTTGAGATACTTGCAAAGCCCCGTGGGTAAAGAAGAGAATCGGTGAGGCAACCACGTTAAAGTAAAGCTTGAACAGGTAGCCGAAAAAGTTTTGGGCTTACAGCCTCTCCGCCTTTACCTTAAATACAAAATCATAATTCTGTATGTCTTCCCATTTGTAGCCTTTTAAGGTTGAACGGGTGTCATCGCTGTCGCCGAAAGGGTTGCCGGGAATGTAAAACCAGTTCATTATCGCCTCCCCTGAATGCCTGAGCACAATCCAGTACCTGCCCTTTTCCAGGGCGACTTTATCAGGGAAGCGGAAATCCACCCAGTAATAGCCGCGTCTTTTTTTGATGTTATCAAGGAACAGGGGCTGTGACCTTGTGCCTTTGAGGCTTGGTCTGGTATTGTCGTCAGATACGAGGTCAATGTAGACCGTGCCGTCTCCTCCGAATTTTCTCATGGCTAAAGAGAGTTCATTAATCTGAAGTTTTTCATCAATATCAAACGCCTGCGCATAAACATGTCTTGAAGTAACATATTCTGCGGTTTCCTTATCCATAATCCTCACTCCCCTGTCGCCTATGACCTGATATAAATCAACAAGATTGGGGAATTCCATATTGCCGAATTCCAGATTCTTCTCTTTTGGCAGAACAGGCACAGGCGTTGCCTCTACGATTGGTTTGGGTTTTTCCTCAACCCTCGGAGCCCCGGCCTTTGCAATGAAGTTATTGCTGAAAAGATAGGACCTTGGGGCGCTGTCGGAAAATTTCGGCGCAAGGGAAATTGAGTCAGCTAAAAATTTAGCGTCAATATTTTCATTGTACTCAGGCAGGTAAGGAGACGCCTTCCAGGAGTCGTTTATGTCAGTGGAGTCCAGGCCATGAGTTTGTTTGATGTGCCGTGTAGAAGTGAACTGCTTTGACTGCTGGGGGTCATAGGACATCCAGCCGAAATCAGGGAAGTAGACCTCCATCCATGCGTGTCCGCCCTGACCGATGCTCTGCACAAGATAATTATTGGCGTCAAGGGGTATTTTCCATGATTCTTTCAGGCTTATGCCGCCCACAATCCTTGCAGGTATTCCGGCTGCCCTCAGAAGCGCCATGCTCATATGCGCATAGTTCTGGCAGTTGCCTGATTTTGTCTTCATTGTATAAAGCGCATCGTATTGAGGCGGGTTGTAGGTGTACTTAACATTGTCTGAGACATGGTTTAAAATAGCAGTGACAGCCTCGTATTCTGCGGATGCCTTTGCGGTTAATTCTTTTGCCAGAGCCGTTATCTCAGCGCTGTCGCTCTGAACCATCTTTGTGGATTTAAGAAAGACAGTTTCACCCTGAGGGATTGATTTTAAAGGGAAGGCCGCCTTGCTTTCCATAGCAGTGAGGTCTGATTTTATATATGTCTCAAAGCTAATATTGACCCGCACATCTCTGTTAATGTTATTCCATGTGACTGACTTAAAACGGTTGCCGAATGAATCAATCTCATCATCAATTCTCGCAGGCTCCGGGTCAAATCTGATGTCAGGCGTTTTTGTGTCCTGCGAAACGACTTTGTTTGAAAATGTTGCGGGCAGGGCAAAGCGGAACATAAATTTATTAAGCCCCCTGTCAACGCTGAAACTCATCTGCTGGGTTACAGTAATCCTGCTGTCAATTCTGCCCTCAAGGATGACGGTTTTTGCATGGATAACCTTGCAGGAGAAGATTAAAAAAAGGCATAAAGCAAGATGGAAAAGGTTTTTCCCCATAAACCTTTAATTATTCAGCAGAAAGCGCCAGACGGAAACCCATGAGGCGCGTCCTCATGGACGGCGCAAGCATGAAACGGTCAGAGGCCCTAACGACCCACGGCTCGCAGGTCCATGAACCGCCGCGGAGCACGCGGAATTTATTACGGGTCTTTTTATAGGCAGGACCTGCCGGATTATTTTTTTGGCTGTTTTTATAATAATTTTCACTGTACCAGTCGCCAACCCATTCCCACACATTTCCGGTCATGTCGTAGAGCCCGATTTCATTGGGACTAAGGCTGCTGCCTACAGGGGATGTATAAAAATCTCCGTTGTTATAGCCGCTCCAGATACTCCATGTAGCGAATATCTTGTTTACGGACACATCTGCCATACCGGAGGATGAGGCCCCATTGCCCCAGCTGTATTTAAATTGTTTCCCTCCGCTTCTGGCGCTGTACTCCCATTCGGCTTCTGTCGGAAGCCGAAAGTTTTTATCGGTCTTTTTGTTCAGCCACTTAATGAATTCATTGGCGTCGTTCCAGCTAATGCACACAACAGGGTCCATTTCTGTCTGTGAAAAGCCGACATTGCGCCAGTTGTATTCCTTTCTCCGTTCCCACCTTTTGCTAAGCCACATGTAACACCCGCCCTCCTTCTCTGCCTCTGTCATGTAATTCGTCTCATTAACAAATTTTCTGAATTCTCCGGTTGTCACCTCATGCTTACCCATGTAAAAATTGTCTACGCATACCTCGTGCACAGGCTTCTCATCTGTATCCCCCTCACCAAAGGTGTCGCCCATCTGAAAACACCCGCCCTTGACCAAGACAAGGTCTTGGCCCGCCTCTTGAGGACTTATTTCGGCAAAGACAGCGGATGGGGTAATAAATAATACTGCAAGGATTAATAATGAAATTATTTTTTTCATAGACCCGCCTTTTTGGTTAACATTATTCAAATTAATTCCCCATTCTCTCAAGCAGAAACTTCACCTGCCTGTCTTCAGGGCTTAATCTTATGACTTCTTCAAATGCCTTCTTGGCCTCTGTTTCATTGCCGGCCTGATAATACATCAGCCCCAGCGCTTTTTGAAGCGTGGAGTCTTTGGGGAATTTTTCAACTCCCTCTTTCAGATACTTCAGCGCCTTTTCATCTTCCTTCATCCCCTGATAGCAGAGGGCCAGATAATAGTAAGTGTCGGCAGTAGGAAAGGCCTTTAATGCCTCCTCAAAGCGGCTGGAGGCCTTGCCGTAATTGCTCTGTCTGAAATAACCTCCGGCTTCAATCATAAGCTCTAATGCCTTTTTCTGCCTTTCATCCTGGGTTAATGAGGCGTATGGATTTGATATGGCATCCACAATCTTTCCGTCCGGCAGTTTATTGTCATAGGTTTTTGTCAGGCTGACACCGCTTACTTTCATCTCGTCAATGTTTATTGAGCCAAGGTAATTGGCGCCTATTTTTGAGGACGGCTCTGAGGAGATATTCCTGCCGTTGTCAAAGATATTGTTGTCTTTAATTTCTCCTGAAAAATCTTTCAAGACAAGGCCGTCTGCGTTTTGAAAAATAGCGCTCTGAATAATTTTTGCGTCTGTCTTTTGCAGTTCAATGCCGGTCTTGTTCCCTGAAATCGTCAGGCCCTTAAGGGCTGCGGCCGGCGTGCCTGATATTGCAATGCCTGTATCGCTGTCTGAAATTACTCCGTTTTCCACAGAGCCTTCAGTATTTTTGAAGGATAATGCAGCTAATGCGCCTTTAATGCGCAAGCCGGCTGCAGTCACATTCGCTCCCTCTGCGGTTATGCCCTTCCATTTTTTATCCCCTGAAGGAATAAATTCAACAGGCGACTCCATTCCATTCACAATGGTCTTTCCATAAATTACAATAGATGCATTCTCGTCAAACATTATTCTTGTCTCAGGCGCTATTATCAGCGTCAGCCCCTTGGGAACAGTCAGAGAGTCTTTTACAATATATATCCCGGCAGGGAGGGCTGTGTCTTTTTTAAGCTCTCCGCTAAGCAGGACTGGTTCTTTTGACATAAGTGCTGCGGTTGCCGGGTCTGTATGCTCTGATTCATTGCCGGTCTGGTCAGAAGCTGTGACCCTGTAATAGTAAGTGGTATCAGGTTTGGCAACCTTGTCTTCAAAGAGATTGAGTTCCGCTTTTGCGATCTCGGCATAACCGCTTAAAGGCTGTTCGCTTCTCAATACAGTATATCCCTTGAGGTCCGGGATATTTTTTAATGTCTCCCACGAAATTTCTATCCGGTCCTGAAATCCCTTGGCCCTGATGCCTTGTACCTGAGGCGGCGCGGTCGTATCAATTGTTACAAAACCGCTCACGTCAATCCACTGGCTCTCATAACCGGCAGGTCTTTTTAAAGATGCGATTATGGGCATATCTTTTGTATTGTCTCCCGGCATGACAAGATATTCACCCATGTAAATGCCCGGCTTTGTCTCTTTCATGGGAAGGCCTTTTTTAAAGTTGCCGATGTCAAAGGTGGCTACCAGCCCGGGCTCTCCTTCAAGCCCGGCCCTGATAATCCTGCCTTTGCCGAAGGGCCCTTCTTTCACATTTGTAAGGATTTCTTTAATAAGCGGCCTGTCCTCGGTCTTCAGCCCTTTAGGGGAAGGGATTCTTTCATTAAATTTGTAACTCAGCTCATTGACCAGTCTGACCTGCTGGATTTCCCTTATGTTCATTGCCGTGGAAACAGCGGTCATAATAGCGCCGAGGGGAGAGGTAGGCACTCCGCCTTCATGGTATCTTACGGAATCTTTTATCCTTAAGATATCTTTGCCTGTCTTTGTATTGACTATCCAGATTTCGGCTTCTGCCCCGAGCTGTGAATAAACTGCCGCATAAACTTTTTTATAATCTGTAATCCTGCCGTAGACTACTCCGTCACAGCCCAAGGCCTGACATATCTCCTCAGGCTTTATGTCAAGGGCGCTTTTGCCTGAAGATTTCTCAAGCTGAATAATTTTTTCATCAATTATATTAAGCTCAACATCTCTGTAGGGCTTTGAGCTGAAATGGTTGTAAAAGGCCCTTCTCACCTGTGCGGCTATCCCGATTTCCTCTGTGTCGTTTTGAAACGGCATTACCGCAACAGTAATCGGAAGTTCCTCTTCGGGCACATCCAGCACAACAGGAGCTGACAACTCTTTTTTTACTCCTTCTTTTAACCCGCAGGATGCAATTAATGCCAATGTTAAAATTGCCAAAAATATTTTTTTCATATAATTATCCGCCTTTCATACAGTTACTTTTCCGTAGTGACTTCTGTCGGCGCCCACATTTCAATGTATTTGCCTTCCTCATCTATTTTGTTAATGTACCGTTTGACTTTTCCTGTTTTTGTATCAAGCAAAAATATACCGGACTGGGTGGAAGACTGCTGTCTCTTGAGATCAAAGCTCGTGTAGGTCCCTTGAAGCAGCTGGTACCGCCCGATTTCAGAATCAGGAGCAGGCGTTTCGGCATAGACCGCATACCCTGTTAATAAAATCATAAGAAATGTGATTAGTAAAAGCATGGTTAACCGCATTTTTTATTACCCCCTGTTGCTTCTTATTTCTTCCCTTCTATAAAAACAGACTCGGAGTTTTCGCTCTCAAGCCCTGTTTCATCAAGGGCTGTGATGAAGAACTCCTGTTTCCCCTTTGCCTCCTCAATGACCCAGGAGGTATCCCGAACCTCTGCGAGCTTGCGTGATATCCCGAAAAAGCCTTTTTTATAAATGTTATATTGTTTAATATCCTTTTCAGTGTTGGCATCCCAGCGCAATATTTTTTTGCCGTTTTCAACAGAAACCTTTAATCCTGAAGGCTTTGCCGGAATGGGTTTTGTCACGGCAGTTACAGGGGCAGTCCTCATGCTGGTTAAGCCGTCCGCATCAACAGCATCTATGGCATATGTGTATTTGGCGCCGTCTTTAAGTCCGGCATCCGCATAATTGCTCTCAGCGGCAGAGGCAATATTTTTGAAATCATTATCTTCCGCGATGGTCCTGTAAATATTATAGGTCTTTATATCTTTCTCCCTGTTTGGCTCCCATGTCAGAGTAATCTGTTTCACCTCGCCGCTTTTTGCGGAGAGACCGGCCGGCGCTGAAGGAAGCGCCTTTGTTACGGAAGATACAGGCGTGGATAAATCACTGCTTACACCTGCGGAATTATAAGAAGCAATTTTATAATAGTAGGCAGTGTTATCTTTCAGCGGAGGCTCCTTGTCAATAAATGAGTTTATTTCGGGATTGCTGATTTCAATTATTTTTTTGTATTCGCCCTTTTCCTCTGTGGACCGTGAGATTGCATATTTTACAATTTCATCCGCAGGACTTTTTACAGGGTCCCATTTTAGCGAAACCTTTCTCGGTTCGCGGTCTTTTGCGGTAATGCCCTGCGGTACAGGCGGTTTATCTCTTGTAGTCGCCGATATGGCGTCAGACATATCTGTTTCCAGTCCATTGCTGTTGTAAGCGGCAATCCTGTACCAATAGGTAATCAGGTCCGCCATATCTTTTTTATCAAGATAATTGTTTAATGTCTTCCCGGCGGCATCGGAAAGAAGTTTATATCCGGATTCCTTGTCCGCGGACCTGTAGATGCGGTAGCCTGCTACTGTATCGGAAAAATGCACATCCCAGCTTAAGGGTATTTGTCTTATCTTTCCGCCCTCTGCCTTGAGCCCGTATGGCGCATTAATCGTTGTTGTATTGAGTATTGTTGACAGGTCTCCGGCTGCTTCCTTTAAATTAACTGCGGAAAGCGCATACTGATAAGAGGCATTGTCGCCCAACCCTTTATCCGTATATGCCATTGTGTCATAATGCATAGAGACTGTCTCGGTGAGCTCTTTGTCAGTTTTGCCGTAATATACAGAGGCTATCTCTTTAAACTCTTTGTCAGCCGCCCCTTTTCTGTAAATCTTGCACTCTGAGACTTCAATGTCAGGGCGCATCTTCCATTTAAGATGGGCTGATTTAATGTCAGGCGCTGCGCTTAGGAATATCGGCGGCAGCGGGCCCATAGCAAACCGAGCCTCAACTATATTAGACGGGCCGCTTTCCATTCCGTTTTTGAATGCGGCTGTAATTTTATAAAAGACCGGTTTATCCAGCGGAGGGTTCTGATCTGTAAAATTAAGTTCCGGCACGGCGCCGACCATCTGATATATGCCTTCTTTTTCATCCGCCCTGTAAACTTTAAATCCGCTGACATCCTGTATGTTTTTATGGAGCCATTGAAGCGTAATTTTTTTGCCGGCCTGCATTGCCTTCAGTTCATACGGCAGTTCCAGCGGTTTTTCCTCTTTTTTGGCGGCGCCTGCGCCGGAGAAACATTTGAGCGTCCTGTTTGCAACTGCAGCGGATACCTCATTTAATTTTTCATTAAGCATGCCTTCTGAAACAGTTATTGTCTGTTCAAAACACAACTCCCGCGTTTTAATGTCCAGCACTTTAATGGAAGTCGTTATAATTCCGCTCTCCTTTTTTACATCCCCATAAACGCTGAAATCAAAACCGAGCGCGGCGCCCACATTAAGCATCTCCTGCGGTTTGAGGCGGCTTGTCTGATAGCCCTTAAGCAAAACCTCCCTGTCAATTTTTCTTCTTTCCATAATCTCAAAAAGACCGCTCCTGTTGACGTATGATGTTAAAACTGTCGGAATGGTTTCCATAAGTGATGTCGCTTCAATGCTTTGCGAGTTGAACAGGAAAAAAGCTATCCGCGGCTTAGTTGCGGCGGCAAGGGCCGGCTGTAACAGCCCGATACCTGCCGCGGCAGACAGCACTGCTGCAAGCAAATATAAAATAACGGCTCTCCGCATAGCAGCCTCCCTTTTGCCCAAATATCTATGATTCAATCTGCTGAAGCAATTTTTCTATCTCTTTTCTTGAATTTTCCGAAAGAGGGCTTGAGATGTTTTTAATATCTTCAATATAAATACTGTCCGTATATTTTTCAATTGCCTTTTCGTATTCCATTTTCTTTTTCAGCATTTCAGCATTGGTGTGGTACAGAACCTGCAGGTTCTGAAAGCGCGACAGCACCTTAAAGCCCAGATTCTCAACCACCTTTTGCGTTACTGACTGAAGCAGTTCACTGTCTGTCGGCATTTCAAGCGGGTCAAAGACGATATCTGCAAATGAAGCCCCCTCTGAGAAATCATCCCTTGCCTCCTTTTGCTCTTTCAGGGTTTCTGTGATAACAACCTCGCCCTCTTCAACATCTATAACCCTGAAAGAAACGCCGACCGTTGCCAGCTTTTTCTCGGTGCCAACTTTGTATTTAATCGTCTCTCTGAGGTCTTCTTCTATCATGGCCGGAGGCGCAGTCTGCACATCGCCTTCAGTTGCCGTCCCTTTCTGCGACATGAGCCAAAACTGATAGGCGGGGTTCGGCGTGGATTTTTTGCCGACCACTACGCTTTTCATCTGATAGCTTTCTGCAAGATTTCTGTCCACATCGTAATTAAGCACACTGCCGAAAATAAATATGTCAGTGCCTTTAAGCTTGCCTGCTTTTTTTGCGCTTTCAATGTCATAAATGCCCGCCTGCCCGTATTCTATCTCTTTAAGGATGGCTCCGAGGACATCCCTTGCAAGCACCTTGACGTCGCTGCTTGCATTGGATGTTATGTAAGACAGCAGGTTGTCTGTCACAATCTTGCCCACATCAGGCTTATTGCTCGGCGATGTGAAATCCATAATGGCGATTTTTTTAACGACCCGGTCCTTAATGCCGTCTTTTAACGCCTGGATTTTATAAACAGATTCTTTGTGTTTAGGGTTAAACTCAAGCGCCTTTTCGTACCATGACAGCGCATTGCCGAAATATCCTTTTGACTCATAGGTCTCTGCCTTTGAAATAATGCCGGCGATAAACTGATTAACGGCGTCAGTCACCTCTTTTTCTTTATTTGCGGCAGGGTTATATTTAAAAGCTGTAGTCATATCCATGTATGCCGCATAAAGACGTTTCTCTGAAAGGTGCTGCCTGAACCGGCTGATGTAAAAAACTCCAGCTTCCTGCTGTATTTTTGCTGATTTCTGCCCTATATCCTCAGAAGGGTTTGTCATATAAGCCTGCCGGGCAAGCGCAGTTGCTTTGTCCCAGTCATTTTTTGCGGCGAATTCCTCTGCCTTTGCAATTAAATAATCAGGCGTGCCTTTGCTTCTGGCATCTTCAATGCGGGCGATCAGGTCCGGATTGTCAGGTGCAATCTCCCGCGCGGCTGAAAGCGTCTTCATGACGTTTTCCCAGTCATCGGTTTCCTTGAATTTTTCCGCCTCCTTCAGGTAATATAAAAGGCCTTCGTCCTCAGACTGCTTAATCCTTGTTACAACATCAAGATAGTTTGGGTACATTGCATTTATTTGTTTTAATGTCTTAATGCTTTCTACCCATTTGTTTTCCGTCATTGTCTTTGACGCCTCAGAATACATGCTCTCGGCGGTCTTTACAATTCGGTCCAATTCAGACTTAATAAGGTTCCGCAGTTTTAAAACCTCTTCGTCTTCAGGCGTAAGCTGGCTTGCTTTTTCCGCCTCCTGATAGGCCACCTTTACCTGTTCAAAAGTAAGCGGAGTCTGGCTGAACTTTGCCTTTGCGCCCTGGGAGTATCTTGCCGATAAGGAGCTTCTGGTTTTTTTATAGGCAGAATCGTATTCGGGATTGCCGGGCTCTTTTTTCAGGGCGTCCTCAAACATTGACATTGCTTCTTCAAACCTGTTGTGCTTGACAAGCTCCTGCCCGAGGTCAAAACTTTCCTTCCCCGGCGTTGCACAGCCGTAAACGGCAAGCGCAAAAAAAACGATCATGATAACAACCTTGTTTTTCATTGTTTAACCTCCGCCCGTAGAAAGTTTAATGCTGATGACATTGCCTGTAAGCGATGTTACTACGATTAAGTTTTTATTGAACATTTTATTGCTTAATTCCTCGGCGGCTTCCTTTGCATTGCCTTTTACCTCTATATCAAGCTTTGCGGTGTTGTCCCTGAAACTCCGTTCATAAATCTCTGCAACGCCGCGGAGATTATCTTTAAGGAATCTTTTAAAATCAGCCATGCTGCTGAAATCCAGACCTGATACTATCAGCTTTATGGTGTGTGTTCCGCCGATGCGTTTTTGCCATTTTGCAAGTATTTGTGAAATCAGCTTGTCGCCCATATCAGAAGCCGCCTGTTTCAATGCCTCCGCACCGCCTGAAACCGGGTCTATATTGACAAATTTGGCATTAGTGGAAACCGATGCAAGGGTTTCTCCGTTATCAGCGTTTATCACCTTTGAAGATATATTTGCCTGACAGGAGCGCAGGGAGGTCTCTCCGATAGTGGGGCCTGCCTTTGCAAGCGCCTGTCCTATAACAACCACCTCCGCCTCTCCCATTGAGGCCAGCGTCAGCGCGGTATCAGTGCTTAAATTAAAGTCCAGGTTGCGTGATAAAACAGGGTCGCTCCTTAAGCCTGCAAGTACGACCTGACGGTCTACCATAGTGAAGCCTTTTTCCATGAACTTTTGAAGAAGCATGCTCTCCGCAGTTCCCAGGCTGATGGAATCACCGCCCCACCAGTATGAAGGCTTATCGGCGATGTTCTGTTCGGCAATAAGCAGCATGAGCCTCGGTTTTCCAACCCGCTGCATGAGTATGCCGACTGAATCAAGGTCTTTTTCAAGGCTGGTCACTGCGACAATCGCCTCAATTTTCAGCCTGAGGGTGTCGCCTTCAATTTTTTCATCTATAATTTTGTAGTTTTTTATGTATCCGGCAGTCTGTGAATAAATACGGTCATTCAAAAGTTCAAAGTTTTTGACCACTGTTTCAGATTCAACCATTACCCCTACTGCCTGTTCAAGGGCCCTGCGGAATGCATCGCTTAACGCCTTATCCCTTGCTATATCTTTTTTGCCGCCTGTTATGACGGAATATCCTTCTGCGATTATGCCGTCTCCGGCATATGAATAAGCCTCAAGCGCAAGCAGTGAGGCTATGACGGCAAGGATTATTAAAAAAAATGTTCGTGTCCGGCTCATTGAGTTCTCTCCGCAGCCCTTTCCACTCTAAAAATCCCTGTGTATGATGTTATCACCGTCCCCTTGTCATGCGTGACCGCAATTATCTTAAGCTGTTGCTTCCCTCCCTGTTTAAATGGCGCAACAGTGCCCTTTATCAGAGCCTCCGGGTTATTGTCCGTGACGCTGAAATTTTTTTTGCCGGCAGACGCAAGGTGTATTTTAAATTCCCCGGACATCCCTCTGCCGGCTGCCGAAGGATTGCCTCTGATATCTGTAAATTCAATTACTTTTACTGTTTTAATGCCTTTTTCAGAAAGCGCCCGGGCAACAATTTCAGCCGAGCGCTTAAGTTTTTGAATATGGGCCTTTGATAATGCGGCTCCTTTTTGCCCTTTCTCAACTGAAACGGCAGATGCCGGATATGGAACCAAAAAAATCAGGACGCAGGACAATGAGAATAGAATTTTGACGCAAACATATTTTCTCAGAGCCCTGCCCCCCCGGAACTTATCTGCTCTCATGCTTCTATTTTAATACAAAGGCAACCTTTGCGCCTGCCAGGAATCCCGCCTTCTGATTTGCCGAGAAAATTTTTACTGCATCGTCATCCGACACCTGCAGGTCTGACGGCGATACAGTGCCGGAGGCCTTTACGATAAGGGGATTTTTTACTTCCCTTGTGCCGAGCGCGGCCTTTGCCTTGTCAGTGCTGTTTGTGTATTCGCCGCATCCCTGCTCCACAAGCACCTTCTGGCTTATTTTGGAAGGGTCATAAAGTATTTCGCCTTTAGGCGTGAAAATCCTGTTTATCAAGGCAGGTCTGAAGTTCTGATCTGTGGCGTCAATAATCAGCCCGTCGTACTTCTCATCAAGCGGCACAGGCTTGGTCTGGAACTTAGGAGACGCCTCGGGCTCTATCAGCTCTTTTTTCACATCGGGCTTTAAAATCTTGGAATAAAGAGCATCTGCAAAGCTCCCGGGACCTGTCATCCCGATTTTCATTATTACAAGCGCTGACTCCTCTTTTTCATTGTATTCTTTCTGTATAACCCTCGCGCCTTTGACAAACCCTGAAACCGCCACCCGTACCACATCATACTGAAGCTCTGCGTCTTTGACCAGCGTGTCTCCGACAACTGCCACTCCTTCAAGGATTTCCGCTAATTGGCGGTATGCAAGTGCGGTTGCAGCCCTTTCGGCAGTCAGTCTTTTCTTTGCGGGTGAAGCTGCTGTTGGCGACGGAAGCCCTTCAGCCGCAACGAGGATATAGTCATTGACAAAGGCCTGCTGGGGCGATGTGGTGACAGTAAGATTGTTCTGGTTCAGCCACTTGCTTACAGTCTGGAATTTTGCATCAATATCCGATGACGCCGGCGCTGAAGGCATTGCCGGCGCTGAGACTGCCGGCTGCTCTTCGCCCATTGCGGCGCCAACTGCAAAGAGCACGATACACATCATTATCAAAAGAACTTTTTTCATAATAAGACCTCCTTTTAAAAATTAAGAGTTTGGAGTTAAGAGTTAAGAGTTTTGGAACTTTTCACTTGACCACTTGACTCCTTGACCCCTGTTTTTAGTAAATATTTATTTTCTGCCTGAGCATCCTTACGGCAAGCAGGGATTCGGCCCCGGTGACAGGCGCGTCAACCCTAAATTCGCCGGAAAGCTCGCTTTCCATAATACTGCGCGACGTCATGTTCATGACTGCGTTATAGAATGTCGCAGTAGGCCTGATATCAGGGAACGGCGACCTTTCATGACCGAGATATGCCGAGGCTATCTTCTCGTCGCCGGTAAGCTTAATCAGCACATCTTCAAGGATTAACGCCATCTCGCCGCGTTTTACAACATCCACCGGCTTAAAAAGATATGCCTTTGTGGTCTCATCGTATTTCGGCTCAAGCCCTCTTACCTTCCACTTAAGTATGGTAAGGATTTCATCCTTAAATTCATTGCTGAGTATGTCTGCAGGCGTAAATTCAGCCTTCATCTTGTCAATCTGACCGGCAGCCGGGATCCTGCCTGCAAAAAGCTTGTCAAGCTTCAGCTCATCAATCAGAAGCGCCGCCAGGTCGCCGCGCGTAATTGAATCCTTGACTGCTATTTTCTTGCCCACATCTCCGACAGTAATGCCTCCCATTGCGCGGACGATATTATCTGTCTTTTTCCAGGCCTTGTCCGCCTTTTCGTGCCACTTTCCTTCTCTCTTTGCATTAAGGACTGCGGCGAATTTGTCCCGCGCCTGCTGAAACTCCAGGGCCTCAAGATATGCCAGCCCCATAAAATACTGCGCCGCCTCTGTGCCCTGATAATAAAAGAGCTTCTTTTCATCCACTTTGAGTTCTTTGGTGAGGTCATATGCGTCAACAGTCTTGCTGAGCCAGTCTTCTCCGTCTATGATTGTATTAATCCTGATTACGGAGAGATAATGGTCAAACTTGTCTTCATCAGTCTTTGCCTTTTTGCCGGCTTTTTTCACATAATCAAGCACTCTTTTGTTTTCAACCGCGCTGAAGGCCGGGTCCGGCTGAGCCTTTACCTTATAAGCGGATACTATCGCAAGCCCGCTGTATGCCGGGTAAAAGCCTTCTTCACAGAACAACGCCCTGTCAAATTTTTCCTTAGCTACATCCAGCTTGCCCTGCTCCAGCGCCTCCATGCCCCTTAAGTAGTGATGCTGGGGATTATCTTCAGGCGAAGTGCATTTTGCCACGTGCTGTTTCCCGCAGCCTGAGACAATTACAGCCGACAGGATTCCCAATAAAAATATGAATATTTTTCTCTTCATGAATGACACCTCCTTAGGTTTTAGGCCTTTGCCCGTTGGGAAAACCCTTGTTTAACGGGGTCTGCCTCATTGTTTAGAAGAAGTTTACCTGCCGTTTTAGTTTAAGTAAAGTGAATTTTCACCACTCAGGGTTTAATTTATTTAACCGCCTCCGTATACATTATTTTTAACGAATACTGCGAAAAATTCAATATCCGGAAATCAGGCTTCTGGCTGATGCTGTTTGCCAGATATACGGTATTTTCAGGATAACTGACAATGAACTCGCCGAGATTTTTTTCCTCCACATTAGTCACCCATGCGGTGCTTTGAAGGGCGTCCTTGACTGCAAAATTCGTATTTACATCATTTACGCCGCCCACTGTTACATTTATCTTTTTGGCTATGCCTGTAATATGCTTTGAGAGCTTCTCCATAATCACGGGGGATATCTTTTCAGAAAGGTCGTTCAGCCCGTTTGCCGCTGCATCCTCCACATTCATTGCAAGTCCCTTGCCTTCCTCTGCGCCGGCAGTCAGTATGACCATCTTACCGGAGGCGTCTCTGGTTACAATACGGTACGTCAGCCTCACGGTTACATTATTAAACGGCATGGAGATGCCGTAGCCCACATCCGCGCCTTTTTGGGTTGATATGGCATAGTCAATCTTTCCAATTATAATAAGGTTGGAGAGAAACTTATACATTAAGGACCGCAGGACCATATAATTGCCTGACTTCATAGCCTTTTCAACGCCTGCGGCGTCAATTTCATGCGTCGGGGCCACATCAACCACCTGATAGCCCTGTTCTGTGAGTTTGCCTATTAATGACTCTGAGAGGATATTGGCTTCATCGTATTCGTCTATTGTTTCAAGACGGTGTTCGTGTTTGCCGCCTGACTCGCTTATGACCTTAGGCTTTCTTGCGGGAATAAATACCGCAACTGAGTTGTTAAGCGCCAGCGACATAAGGGCTTCCCGCGCCTTTGAGGGTTCAACACAGGCGTTTATCCTTGCCCAGAATGTATCTTTGCGGTTGTCTTCTGAAAGAACTTTATATCCGGCAACAACCCCCCGTATCTGCTTACTTACGGCGTCATCTACAAGGGCAAAATTCTGTACAACGCTCTGTGCCTTGACCTCTACTCCAACAACCTGTTCAACGGCATTCCATTTGGCCCGCGCCACCGCCTCTGCTTTTGCAGAGGGGACGTCGTTGTTTACAATAACCGCCTCGCCCTCGGAGTCCACGCATTTAGTCTGCGCCAAAACTTCGGATGCGTTAAAGGCGGAGAGAAGCAGAAAAACTGCAATGATTGTTTTTTCCATCAGCACAATCTCCTTACAAGAGGTTTTAAATAATCTAAAGTTTACCACAAAAATTTAAACTTTAAGATTGTCAGTTTCCTCCCTCTCGTATTTTAATTTTACTTAACTTTGGTGTCCACTACTTTTTTTAGCTTGCCTCATTGTTTTAGTTTTTCTAAACGTGATTTGATATCAATATCCACTTAATTTCTTTTAAACTCATCATATCGGACAAATTTTCCTTTTATTTGGTATTTATCAACTAATGTCTTCATCACATCCTTAGCATTCTTTAATAGGGTTT
>JACQZD010000194.1 GCA_016207865.1 Nitrospirota bacterium | reverse complement strand
ACTGGAATACTGCCGCTTCAATTAAGGCCCTGCATTTAACGCCTTCTGACGTCCACCTTTGCATGTTTGCCCCGTTTGCTCATCCTCATGAGATTTTCGCCAGACCGTTATACTTAGGCGGGACCATGGTAATGGTGGATAAGATTTATCCGAAATCCATTGCAGAGGCCATATCAAAACACAGGGTAACATGCATGATGGGATTAGCTCCTCTATATGAGACACTGCTTGAAATGCTTGCGCATAAGTCTTACGACATCAGCTCCCTGAGGATACCTGAAAGCGGCGGGATGTTCACCAGGACAGAACTAATTGAGAGATTCCGGCAAAAAACCGGCGTGCCGATTCTGCCTGTGTGGGGAAGCACGGAAACAACAGGAATTGCCATTGCCAATACTCCGGGAGAACCGATAAAACGCGGCTCGGCAGGAAAAGCCTGCATGTCTTACGAGATAAAAATCGTTGACGAACACGGCGAAGAATTGCCGGAAGGCGAAATCGGAGAAATGATATTCAAAGGACCAGCGGTTGTCAGCGGGTATTATGAAGATTCAATAAATACCGCTATGTGTCTTAAAAACGGCTGGTATTACAGCGGAGATTTAGGCAGGAAAGACGGCGATGGCAATTATTATTTTATTGACAGGAAATCAGGGATGATGAAAATCGCAGGACTTAAGGTCTATCCCCTGGAGATTGAACTGGCCCTGTTGGAACACCCTGACATCAAAGATGCTGCCGTAATATCCGTTAATGACAAACTTCGGGGAGAAATACCCAAGGCCTTTATAGTGGCAAAAAACGGAAAAAAGCTGACTGCAGATGAAGTCATTGATTTCTGTAAAGAGCGTCTGCCTAATTATAAACTGCCGCGGCTTGTGCAAATGCAGGAATCTCTTCCCAAAATCGGAAGCGGAAAGATAAATAAACGAATATTACAGATGGAGGAAGTATAAAAGCGCTCATTGTTAATGCAGAGTGGAAGCCGAGGAAAGGACATTCACTCACTAAAGATGAACGGCTGAAGAAAAGGGCGCTGAGCGGAAGCAGCGCCTGGCGGAATCCCAATTTTAAAGTCAAAGACATCCCTGTGCCGCAGCTGCAAAGCGATGAAGTGCTTATCAGGGTAAAGTCGTGCGGCATCTGCGGCTCTGACACCCACCTTTATGAAACCGATAAGGAGGGGTATATAATTTTTTCCGGCCTTACTAAACTCCCCTGCACTGTGGGTCATGAATTCTCGGGAATAGTTAAAAAAACCGGCAGCAGTGTAACTTCACTTAAGGCCGGCGACAAGGTCGCAGTTGAAAGCATTATGTGGTGCGGCGTCTGCCAGCCCTGCAGGAGCGGCTCCCCAAACCAGTGCCAAAATATAGAACTCATGGGATTAAGCGCTGACGGCGCGCTTGCCGAATATGCGGCTGTAAAAGAAAAGTATTGCTGGAACATAAACGGGCTTTCAAAATTTTATCCCGGCGACATGGTCTTTGACATAGGCGCGGTTATAGAGCCTGTCGGATGCGCATACAACGGCATCTTTATTGCCGGCGGCGGATTTAATCCCGGCGCCGCTGTTGTCGTCTACGGGACAGGGCCTATCGGGCTCGGGGCCATCGCCCTTTCCAGAATAGCCGGCGCAAGTAAAATCATTGCCTTTGACAAGGTAAATGAACGGCTGAATATTGCTAAAAGCATGGGAGCGGATTTTATATTTAATGTTGATAAACTTCGCGGATGCAAACCCTCGGATAAAGTCCTGGAGATTACTGAGGGATGGGGAGCCGAGGTGCAGGTTGAAGCTGCAGGCACTGCGCCGGTGACAATTCCAGAGATGGAGAAATCCATGTCAGTAAATGGTAAAATAATCTATCTGGGAAGGGCGGCAACGTCAACGCCCATGTATCTTGACGCCCTGGTTTCAGGCGCCAACAAGATTATCGGAGCAAGAGGGCATTCGGGCTATGGAGTTTTTCCATCCATCATAAAACTCATAGCATCAGGCCGGCTCAGACTTGAGAAAATGATTACAACAAGGTATCCTTTTAGGAAAGTCTTAACCGCGCTTAAGGCGTCAACAAAAAGGACTGACGGGAAGATTCTTGTAAAAATTTGAAATGAACGGAGCGTTTTAAATGGAACTTAGAAAATACTGGGAAATAATTTTAAGAAGAAAGTGGATAATTATCAGCACTTTCTTGGTCATCTTCCTTACGGCTGTAATTGGCGCCAATGTCGCTACAAAAATTTATGAGGGAAAGGCAAGGATTCTTGTTGAGACCCCCCCTGCCCTTTCATCACTCCTGACTAACCTCGGCGTGCCTCAGAGCGCCCTGCCGCAGCAGCAGGATCCAACAACTTATACCTATGACACGGAGATTGCCCTTACATCAATCAGGCCCCTCGCTGAAAAACTTATCACCAACTTAAACCTCAAAAACAAAAAGGGAGAAACATTAAAATATGAAGAAATTGATTTTTCCATAATGGACCTTATTTTCCCTCAGCCTTATATAGATATAGAACAATATGAAGATTCAGCTCTTCTGAAAATCACCGGCGGTTCTACCAACCGCGCAGAGGCTGCAAAAATAGCCAATGAACTGGCTAATCTCTATATAGCCGATACCCTTGAGAGGACGCGGGAGAGTTATAAAACCGCCCGCATGTTCATAGAAAATAAGATAAGGAATGTTAAAGATGAATATTATAATTCTCTTTTAGAAAAGAAAGAGTTTATGCTTAAAGAACAAACCGTAGACCTTTTAGAGGAAACCAAGGACCTCCTGGATTATATATTAACCCTAAAGAATGATTATAAGAATAATGAGTTTGCCATAGCCCAGGCTAATGAAAGCATCAATCTGATAGAAAAAAGGATTGCGGGGAAGACGCCTGTTTCCAGCGCCCTCGTAAACAACATGCAGACGCAGTTAAATAATTTATTGGTTGATATTGCGGCTAAGAAAATTGAACTAACAGAGGAGCACCCTGATGTAATACAGCTCAATAAACAAATTGATACCATTAGAAGTTTACTGAAAGAAAAGATAGAGGTTGCCCTAAGCGATAAAGAGATTTCCATTGCTCCGGTATATGATGAATTGCTCAGGAACCTGAAAGACGCGTACATTGCCAAAGCAACCGGAACAATAAAAAGAGAGCAGTTACAGAAATTCATTGACAAAGCTCAGAGCGAGCTGATGAAAATACCCTACAAGAGCACGCGGTACTCAGAGCTGGGTCTTTCACTGACTGTCAATCAGGAGATTTATAAAAATCTTCTGGAATATCAGAATCAGGTGGGTATTGCCGAATCCATGACACTTTCCAATATCAGACTGGTTGAACCAGCGGTTGTGCCGGATGCTAAAAAACAATATTTCCCGCCAAAGCTGGTGATTTATGTACTGGGGCTGTTTCTCGGAACTTTCTGGGGATTTTTCCTTGGATTCTTTATAGATTATCTGGACCATACAATCAAAGGGCCCGACGATTTAAAAGATTATAAATTTACATTCTTAGGTTCAATTCCCGTATTTAAAAAGGGCAGGCATTTAGTCACAATGACAGACTCCAATGACCCGGTATATGAAGCCTATCATAAGGTGCTTGCCGGCATACATTTTGCGTCTCTTGACAAGCCGAATAAAAAACTATTAATAACCAGCCTTCAGCCGCGGGCGGGTTGTTCCACAACCATAGCCAATCTCGGCATTCTGCTGGCCCGTGAAGGCAAAAAAGTGCTCCTTGTTGACGCGGACTTGAGGAGGCCTAATTTTCATACATTATTCGGACTTTCAAACACAGCGGGGCTGACTGATTTAGTTTTGGGAAACGCCTCAATTGACAGGGTAATTCAAAATTCAGGGATTAACGGGCTGGACATTTTAACTGCCGGGCCGACGCCGCCTGACTCAGGAATGCTCATTAAATCAGATAAAATGAGCGGCGTAATTAAACAGCTTGAGGGTAAATACGACATGCTTTTATTTCATGCAGCCCCTCTCCTGCTTAAAAACGACGCCCTGCAGTTAATGAAAAATTTAGATGATATGGTTATTCTGCTAAAAAATAAATCCACTACACACCCTTCAATCATAAAGGCGGATGAACTGCTGAAAAATGCAAATATTACGCCGGCCGGGGTCGTCTTGAACTGTGTTGACAGTACCGCAAGGACGAATATTTTTTACCATTTTAAGACAATAAAGCCGACCGTAGAACTGATAAAAAAAATCAAACCGGACGTTAAGCTGATCGTTGGAGGAGCAGGCTTCTCCCTGTTTGCGCAGAAAATCATGGAGCGCATACCTGAATTTGATTTCGGAATCTATCTGGAGGGAGATGAATCCATCAGAGAGCTTTTAGATAATCTTGACGCCCCGGAAAGCGTTAAAGGCATATATATACGCAAAGGGGGGTCTGTAAAATTCACCGGTTTCAGGGAGCCGGTGGATTTTGCCAAAATACCGGCCCCTAAAAGAGACCCTGCGCTTATTGACATCAATAATTATATAGGTCCGGTGGAATCAGCTATAGGCCTTCAGGCCAAGCGGGGATGCATTTTAAAATGCGCATACTGCAATTATCCTTTTTTAACCGGGAACAGACTGCGCCTGCGTCCGGCAAAGGATGTCGTAGACGAGATAGAATACCTGAGCAGTCTGGGAGTCAGACGGTTCTGCTTTGTTGACAATATCTTTAATATTCCCAAATCTCATGCCAAGGAAATATGCGAAGAAATAATTAATAGAGGTTTAAAGGTTGAGTGGAGCGCATGGTATGAGGTTAAAAATGCAACCGAAGACCTGATACATCTTGCTAAAAAAGCAGGATGCATACACTTCGGATTTTCTCCGGACGCCCTGACCGACAAGGCCCTTTCCTACCTTAATAAAGGCATTACTACAGCGGACATAAAAAACAGCATAAATATTTTCAGAAAAATAGACAGGATACGGGTGGGATATAATTTTTTTCTGATGCTGCCCGGAATGAACATTATAGACGTTTTAAAAACTGCATTCATGTTCTTCAAGGTGCCTATTTTACTGTTCGGCAAGGGAGGCGCCGGACTGGGATGGATACGAATTGAGCCGCATACTCAAATACACCGCAAAGCCGTTGAAGAGGGTCTTGTGCGGGCAGATAACGACTTATTTCCGGAAAATGAAAATGAATTAAAAAACCTGTTTTACGCCAAACCTTTTTTCAAGCCTTTAGATGCATCTATTATGTTTTTTATTAGATTCTTTGACTGGTATCTCAAACCTGCTTTAAAATTTTTAATTAAGGGTCCTTCCGGAAAGAAGAGATAAGAATACAGACCCCCGCATTCAGGTAATCATCATGATGCAAATAACCTATTCTCTGGTTTTCATTATTATCAGCGTTCTTATTTACTGGCTCCTTCTGCCGGCTAAATGGCGCAGTGTATTTCTGCTTGCAGTAAGCATTTTTTTTATGTCCTTATTCAGCATAAAGTATACCCTATATCTTTTTCTCAATGTCCTGCTTGTTTATCTTACGGGAACATACATAAAAAGGAGCGAAAAAAACAGAAAACTGCTCCTTATATCCGCGCTGACTCTTTTAATCGGAAATCTCCTGTTTTTCAAATACGCTGATTTAGCGCTCAACGCCGTGTTTAAATCCGGCGCGCCGTTTTCAGCGCTGCCCGTGACAACATTTTCAAAGATTCTGATGCCCGTGGGCATGTCTTATATCCTTTTCAGGCTCATACACTATATTGTGGAAATTTACAGAAAAACCCTGCCTGAGCACTCATTCCGGGATTTAGCGCTGTATGTATTCTTCTTCCCCACTTTTTTAGCCGGTCCTGTTGACAGATTTCAAAACGTCCAGCCTCAAACCGCCCAAAATAACTCTTTGGACCCTTCGGATATTAACAACGGTTTGCTTCGTATCATTTCAGGATTGATTAAAAAGTTTGTCGTTGCGGATTCCCTGAAGCCGTTTATAATGCCCGTGCTCTCATCTCCCAATGAATATACATGGACCATTGTAATGCTTTCCGTCTACGGCATTGCAATTCAGATTTACATGGATTTCTCCGGCTATACGGACATGGCGCTCGGCGTGGCAAGGCTCTTCGGCTATAAGATTATAGAAAACTTTAATTATCCGTATTTAAAAAAAAACATTACGCTGTACTGGCGGAACTGGCATATGTCAGTATATAGTTTTATAAGAGATTATTTCTTTTTCCCCTTTTTTGGATACAAAGCAACTCAGGCAAAGATTTATGCCGGGATGTTTCTGACAATGGTAGCATTTTGTTTGTGGCACGGCGGCAGTCTGCATTTTCTGATTTTAGGCGTTTATCACGGCACAGGACTGGTGGTATGGCAGTGTTTTCAGGAGATAAAAAGCAGGCATAAACGGCTCAGAAAATTTGTTGACAGCAAATATTTGGACCCGGCATCAATTTTCCTGACATTTAATTTCGTCAGTCTCGGCCATGTAATTTTTGCCTTTGAAATGGATGCCGCGGCCAACATATTCAGAAGGATATTTTTGCCGTCATGAATCACTACGATATAATCCTCATTCATCCGCCGAGCATCTTTGATTTCAGGGACCGGGACGACATATTATTCGCCTTCCTGAGCAGTTCAAGCATAGCCGTCTCCCCTATTTATGAAATGTATCCGCTGGGTTTAAAAACAATTGAAACATATCTGACAGAGCAGGGGAAAAAAGCAAAGATAATTAATTTAGCCGATATGATGCTTAAAAATCCCGGACTGGATGTTGAGGCCTTCTTAAAGACGCTTAAGGCCGGAATGTTCGGGATTGACCTGCACTGGCTTGCGCATGCCCAGGGCTCGCTCGCAGTCGCAAAACTGCTTAAAGAGCACCATCCTGACACTCCTGTTATTTTAGGCGGTATTTCCGCGAGTTATTTTTACGGCGAGATTATGGAATATCCCCAGGTGGATTTCATAATTCGGGGCGTTGACACGCCGTATCTGATTGACAAACTGTTAAACCAGCTCGGCCGCGGGGAATATCATGATATTATGAATCTCTGCTGGAAAGATAAAAGCAAAAAGATAATTATTAATAATTTCTCCAAGGCCGTCAGCTACAACAATATTATTGACTGGACGCGTTCCGTTAAAGGCATCAACTACTTCATGGTGTTTTCAGGCGCGGGCTGCGAGTATAACTGCACTTTCTGCAGCGGCTCAAAATATTCCATGCACAAGCACATGGGGGTAAATAATGGTTTTGCAGTCAAGGAAATTCCGGCTTTTTTAAGGGAAATTGAGTCCATCAAGGAGTACAGCTCAAAAAATTCAACGGTAATAACCCTTCATCACTGGTTTGAAGACATAAACCTTCTTGAAAAAGTGCTGGATACTTTTAAGACGGGCAATATCAAAACGATTCACTTCACCATATTTCAACTGCTGTCAAAAGACCATATTAAATTAATGTCAAACTACAATATAAGGCCTTTTTTTGAAATCAGCATCCAGTCCGGCTCTGAGGAAATCAGGCAGTCATGCGGCAATCCTCCATATTCAAATAAAGAACTTGAGGAATGGCTTGACTATCTGTTTGCGCATAACAAAAATGCGGTTGTCGGTATTTTCCTTATGATCGGACTGCCCGGACAGGGTGAAACAGACGTCATGGAAGATGTTAAGTACGCCGGGCATTTAATGAAAAAATATGAAAATTTTGAACTGAACGTTTATATGTCGCCCATGCGGCCGTTTCTGGATCCGGGGTCCATAATTTATGATAATCCGGAAAAATACGGCTACACGATATTTTTTGATAAATTTAAAGATTACGAAAAGGCCTTGATGGTTCCCCATTGGAAAGACAGCCTTAATTACGAGACAAAATTGATATCAAAAAAACAGCTGGTTGATATCAGTTATAAAGCCACGCGGGAATTAATCGCAGTCAAGCAAAAGACAAATAAACTGCCGCCGGTGATATCCGATGCAATGACGGAAAAGATTGACTCTACCGTCAGCCTGTTGAATGATATTGAAAAATACGGCAAGGACTCCATGCCGCAGGAGGTCCGCGGGAAAATTCTTGAATATAACAATAAAATATTTAAGGGCAGCCCTTCCCAGCAAAGTCCTTTTAACTTCAGCATTCATAAATACTGGCATGAAGCGTAATAAGCTGTTGAATAATAACCAGATAAATGCAAAAACAATGTCTTACGATTACAATAATGTTGTCATTCCTGCGAAAGCAGGAATCCAGAGGAGCAAAACTGGATTCCGTGTCAAGCACGGAATGACGTGATAGCGGACATTATTTAAGCGTGAGTCAATAATATTTATGTTTTGATATACGGTAAAATCAGGAGGAACAAATGAAAGAACAAATCAGGGAATTCATAATTAAAACCTTTATGTCAGGCGAAGGGAGCATAAAGGATGACGAGAATCTGTTTGACTCGGGCATAATAGACTCTCTCGGACTTATTAAAATGCTCGCATTTATCGGAGAAAAACTGAAGATTTCAGTAGATATGAGCGACGTCACAATGGATAAGTTCAGCAGTATTAACAACATAATGAAAACATTAGAAAGCAAAATGCACAATTAAATTTTCGGAGGGGTCATGGAAAAAGGTAAAAAATCATTGCTTATGATGACGGGATTAATATTAGTTGTAATTGTAATCCTCTACATTGTCTATCTCCTGGGGCATAAATTTGAAGGCTTTGTATATGACAAGTTCTAAGTCCTCTCGGTCATTGTTAAATATCATGCGGCAGGACTGGTTTAAGGCGCTCTGTCTTGCATTGCTTATAATTTTAATAATTGTTTTGTGTCTGGAAGCCGCGGACAGAATTTTTTTCAGGCCCAAAAGCATCTTTGCAAGAACCGTAAGCGATTTTGAAAGTAAAAAAAGCGGGGTTGAAGTTTTATTTCTCGGCCAGTCTGATATGCAATTTGCCATTATTCCGGACCGGCTCAATTACAGCGCATATAACTTTGCAGCCGCAAGCGAAAATTTTACAGAGACTTACTATAAGCTTGAGCACTACATTAAGGATATGCCTAATTTGAAAATTGTCGTACTGCCGCTTAATTTTCAAAGTTTTTCGTCATACAGGGCGGACATACTGCAATGGGAGTATTTCAAGTACGGATATATCTCAAACAGCGACCTGCGGGATTTGTATAGACTGAAAGGAGCGGTCGTTTTGAGAGAAAAGCTGATAAGTTTTTGCCCCATTGTGCGGGGGATAGAAATGATTGATTTCATGCGCAATATAAAAAAGCTGTTCACAATTCAAAACATTGAAAAAACCGAAATGTCTAAAGGATACCTTAAATACACCGGAAGCGATGTCACCAGGGATTCGGCTGTTAAAAGGGCTTCAAGACATTTTAAGGGTAATAACATTTTTAATGAAGATTTCCTGCTGTATTTTGAAAAGATTTTAAAACTGTGCGCGGATAACAATATCAAGGTTTTTATCCTGACATTGCCGGTAACTGATTTTTATATAGAACAGGCAAAGCAATATGTTGATAAGGATGTCTTTTATAATAAAGCATTAGATAATCCGCAGTACAGTAAATATATCTACAAGCATTTAGACCTGCTGGAGATTTACGCAGGCAATCACGACCTTTTTCTGAATTCAGACCATCTGAACTACAATGGCGCCGCGAAGGTCACGGATATTGTTGCGGCTGAATTGTCCCGATAATTGTGTACAAGATTGTAAATAAAAAGAAACTGTTTGCAACAATTATTGCAGATATAATAGGAAATGTTATATTTTTCCCTAAAAAAATATTCCGGGGAAAAAAGAATATGGACCGTAATGTTAAAGAAATATTAATTATAAGGACGGCATATATCGGTGATGCCGTAATGGCGCTCCCCATGCTGAAGCCCCTGAAGATGAAATTCCCGGAGGCGCATATTACCTTCCTGACGTCAGAAAAGGCAAAAGATATATTTTTTAATAATCCGTATATCACAGAGACCATAGCTTACGACCCCTTCTGGTTTTATAATTCAAGCAAGGGAAAATATATCGGGTTTATACGGGAAATGATGAAAAGGCGTTTTGATATTGTTATTGAAGCGCGGGGCGATATACGCGAATTATTGCTCATAGCCTTCCCGCTTAAGGCTAAGGTAAAAATAGGCTTCGGTTTCGGCGGGGGCGCATTTATTCTGGACCATGTCGTTCCATATATAAGCAAAAAGCATAAGCTTGAATATCATCTGGACCTGATAAAATATTTAGGATGTGAGGTCGCGGACATTGAATGGGGGATTTATTTAACGGAATCCGAGCTGGGAAAAATCAAGGAAATTATGGAATCGCACGGAATATCAAGGCCCTTTATCACCGTTCATCCCGGGGCCAGACATCCTCTGAGGAGATGGCTCACGGAGCGGTATGCGGAATTGTATGATTCTTTAATTGAAAAATATAACATGCCTCTGGTTATTTTGGGTTCTCCCGGAGAGACAGGGCTTGCTGAGAATATTATCGGCACAATGAAACACAAGCCGATATCACTGGCAGGAAAACTCAGTTTAAGGGAGCTTGCGGGGGTCCTGGCGGAATCACTGTTATTTATATGCAACAACAGCGGACCCTTGCATATCGCGGCCGCGATGAAAACGCCTGTTGTGGTCCTGCACGGGCCGTCAAAAAGTTACTGGGACGCGCCGTATGGGAATATCAGCAGGATAGTTGAAAAAGATTTTCCATGCAGGGACAATTGCGATGAAACCTCCTGCCTTAATAAACGATTTCACGCATGCATAAACGATATCACGGTTGAGGAGGTCCTTTCTGCCGCAGATGATATATTAAACACGCTAAAAATGAACCTCCCT
>JACQZD010000193.1 GCA_016207865.1 Nitrospirota bacterium | reverse complement strand
TTAAGAAAGATGCCGGACAAGCCGGCATGACAATTTAAAGAAACATTTTCGGGTTAATACTATCCCTCCCGCAGCTATTGCTTTTGCCCTTTCTGCACTTTCGCCCATTCATCTTTTAACGTAACTGTGCGGTTAAATACAAGCTTCCCGGCAGATGAATCAGGGGCCACGCAGAAATAACCCAGCCTCTCAAACTGGAATCTTGCGCCGGTTTTTGCGCCTGCAAGGCTTGGCTCTGCCTTGCATGATTTTATTTTTTCAAGTGAATTTGAATTTAAATCAGCGCTATCCGTATCTGTCTTTAAAAAAAGATGGTCGTACAATCTCACCTCTGCAGTAACCGCATGCGGGGCAGAGACCCAGTGCAGTGTTGCCTTGACCTTGCGCTTGTCAGGCGCATCTCCGCCGCGCGTCTCGGGATCATACGTGCAGTGAATTTCAATTAACTCTCCTGTTTTTTCGTCTTTGACAACACCCGTACATTTAATAAAATACGCATACCTCAGCCTCACCTCACGCCCGGGCGCAAGACGGAAAAACTGTTTGGGCGGGTCCTCGCGGCAATCATCCTGCTCAATATACAGGGTTTTTGAAAAAGGAACCTTGCGCATTCCCATGCCCGGGTCTTCCGGATTATTCACCGCCTCAAGTTCTTCAGCCTTATTATCAGGATAATTCGTTATGACGACCTTAAGCGGACGGAGCACTGCCATGACGCGCGGCGCGCTTTTATTTAAATCCTCGCGAACGCAGTATTCAAGCAAGGCCGTATCAACCACGCTGTCCCTTTTGGCAACGCCTATGCGCTCGCAGAAATTTCTTACTGCCGCAGGCGTATAGCCGCGTCTTCTTATTCCTGCTATCGTAGGCATCCTCGGGTCGTCCCAGCCTGTGACCTGTTTCTCATTCACAAGCCCAATGAGTTTTCTCTTGCTAAGAACCGTGCGGCTGAGATTAAGCCGCGCAAACTCTATCTGCTGCGGGTGATAAATGTTCAGCTCATTTAAAAACCAGTCATAAAGCGGGCGGTGGTCTTCAAATTCAAGCGTGCAGATTGAATGGGTGATGCCCTCAATTGAATCAGAGATGCAGTGGGCATAATCATACATCGGATAAATGCACCACTTGTTCCCTGTCCTGTGATGTTCAGCCCGAAGAATGCGATACATGACCGGGTCGCGCATATTGATATTGCCCGATGCCATGTCAATCTTTGCCCTGAGAGTGCGTGAGCCGTCCGGGAATTCTCCCGCGCGCATGCGCTTAAATAAATCCAAGTTTTCCTCAACTGAACGGCTGCGATTGGGGCTTTCTTGCCCCGGCTCGGTCAGGGTACCGCGGTAATTTCTTATTTCATCCGCGCTCAAATCGCAGACATACGCCTTTCCCTTTTGAATCAACTGCACGGCATATTCATACATTTGCTCAAAATAATCTGACGCATAATAAAGCCTGTCTTGCCAGTCAAAGCCAAGCCAGCGGACGTCTTCTTTTATTGATTCCACATACTCAACCTCTTCTTTTGACGGGTTTGTGTCATCAAAGCGCAGGTTGCAAAGCCCGTTAAATTCAGCGGCAATGCCGAAATTAAGGCAGATGGATTTTGCATGACCAATGTGCAGATAGCCGTTCGGCTCAGGCGGAAAGCGTGTATGCACCCGGCTGTCGTTTTTGCCTGTCCGGAGGTCTTCTTTGATAATCTCCCGGATAAAATCAGCGCGGGAGGAATCGGTTGTGGATGTATCTTTTTCCATAAATATATCTCTTATGCGGGTTTGATGGGGTATTTTAACACATTAAGCGGTTTTATAAGAGGGCATTTACTGCCCTGTCGTCTTTATCGCCTTGTCCAGCCTTTTCAGCGTCTTTTCCCTGCCCAGCACTTCCAGCACTTCAAAAATGCCCGGGCTTTCAGCGCCGCCGGTCATGGCAACACGCACAGGCTGTGCAAGGTCTTTAAGCTTGACGCCGTGCTTTTCTGTAACTGCCTTGAACGCTTTTTCAAGCTCCTGATGGGAAAACTCTGTGAGGGAGGTCAGGCTGTTTTTTAATTCCGCTAATAATTCGCGGCTCTTTTCATTTAAAAACTTTTCTTTTGCCTTTTCGTTGTATTCAACCTCTTCGGCAATATAGTACCTGAGCGAGTTTGCAAGCTCCACCAGCGTCTTTGCGCGTTCTTTAAGCGTATTAATCGCCTTTGACAGCCATTCTTTATTTAATTCCTGCCCCTCACTGATTATTTTGTCTTTAATAAGAAACGGCAGGACCAGTTCTGCAAGTTTCTCTGCCGGTGTATTGATAATATACTGGCTGTTGAGCCAGAGGAGTTTTTCAGGATTAAACACAGCCGCCGCCTTGCCGACATGCTCAAAGGAGAATTTTTCTATCAGCTCTTTGCGGGAAAATATTTCCTGGTCCCCGGAAGACCATCCGAGCCTTACAAGATAATTCACAAGCGCGTCCGGCAGATAGCCCATATCCTGATATGCCATGACCGAAGTTGCTCCGTGCCTTTTTGAAAGCCGCGTCTTGTCAGCGCCTAAAATCATGGGCAGGTGCGCAAATTTGGGGATTTCATAACCGAGCGCCTTGTAAATGTGTATTTGTTTAGGCGTATTGTTCAGGTGGTCGTCCCCGCGGATAACATGGGTAATCTTCATACCTACATCATCAACAACAACCGTGAAATTGT
>JACQZD010000192.1 GCA_016207865.1 Nitrospirota bacterium | reverse complement strand
TTTTCAATGTGTTATAATCTTTCATAATCTAAACGTTGGGACAGTAGTGTTATACCTCCTATAATTACACCATTTTATCATTGACATGGGGTTTTAAAAAATGTAAAGTTTTATTTTATAACAATAAAATCCTTTAATATTTCTAAGGCAATAAACTCAAAAATACGCACTGCGTATAATAATTGTTGGGTGAAATGAAAATGAATGAAACAAACATAATAAAGCCTTCGCGACTGCGATTTCCGGTCTCGCTGGGGATTGCAGCCGGATATCTCATCCTGACCGGGACACTCGCTCTCGTCTGGCCTTTCCTCGGAATCGGTCCGCATCATCCCGAATTCCAAGCGAAGAGCATTGCATTCAAGGCCGGAGCCTACTCCCGCGAACTGACATTCGGCATACTTTTCTTGGTCTCCGGAGTCGGTCTCTTTCTCAGGAAATCATGGGCACGCAAGTTTGCGTTGGTCATGCTCGTTATAACGACGATCTACATCTCATACCAATTTGCATGGGGCTTCGCAGGAGGTCGGCCAAATCCCGCGATCCTGGGAATGTCTTTCGCGATTGTCGGAGCGTGGAATGCGATTTGGTTCTTTCTGATATTCAAGAAGTCATCAAAGGAATCAATAATCACCCAACAAGCGGGTCGAGGCGATGGCTAATAGCCACGCCTCACCCTTGGCGTTAGAAGTAAGAAAATGAAATACAATAGAAATGGAATTGGGGTCAGGTCTTGAAATATAAGTTTAATTGTGTTAAAGTTGTAACAAATGGCAAGACCTCTGAGAATAGAATACTCCGGCGCAGTGTATCATGTGACTTCACGGGGTAATGCAAGACTACTGCTTAATGGACAATCATTATCATCTGCTGATTGAGACCCCTGATGCTAATCTATCTAAAGGAATGCGGCAACTCAATGGCGTGTATACCCAGTCATTTAATGGAAGGCATAAAAAAACAGGGCATATATTTCAGGGCAGATATAAGGCAATATTAGTGGAAAAAGAGCGCTATTTGCTCGCAATAAGCCGATATATTGTACTAAATCCTGTACGGGCAGGGGTCGTTGAAAAACCAGAAGACTGGAAATGGAGCAGTTATACGGCTGCTGCCGGAATAAGAAAATCACCGCATTATCTTACTGTAGATTGGATATTAGGTCAGTTTGGCAGTGTCAAAAGAAAAGCTGAAAAGCAATATAAACAATTTGTACTATCGGGTATTAAAGAAGAATCTCCGTGGAAAAATCTGAAGGGACAAATCTTGCTTGGTGAAGAAGGGTTCACTGAGAAATTTAAAGATTTATTAACCCAAAAAGAAGAAATTAAGGAAATACCGAAAACTCAGAGATATGTAAACAGGCCGCTGATAGCAAGTATATTTAAAGGAAAAATAATGAATAAGCAAATAAGGAATAACCAGACATACAAGGCGCATATTAAATATGGATATTCTCTCAAGGAGATTGCGGATTATTTAAAGGTTCATTATACTACTGTCAGCAAGGCAATTAAAGGCGCAGAGGGCGAAAACTGATATTTCAAGACCTGACCCCAAAAAGGAGGAACATATGTCTGAAAAAATCTTTGGAATAATAATATCGTTCTTAATTTTACTGTCAATGTCCATCCGCCTGAATGCCGGCGACACTCCTGCCATCATGGGGGCATATTCAGTACTGGAAGGCGAAAAATTTAAGTTTGACGGAAAGACCGTTGAGATAGTGGAGTTTATGAGCTTCTACTGCGACACTTGTTATAACTTTGAGAGCGCTATTCCCGCAATTAAAAACAGCTTCCCGAAAAAAATCAAATGGAAGTCGCTTCCGATTTACTGGAGCGGTCACGGCTCGCCCAGGCCCACTGAGGCATATTTTCTCGCTGAAGACGCCGGAAAAGGCGAGGAGATGAAAAAGGCGCTTTTTGAGGCTCAGATGGTGCAGAAGATTGATATAGCGGATGTTAAGGTTATTGAAGGCATCGCCAATAAAATAGGGCTTGGGCCTGAATTCGGCAAAAAACTCAGGCAGGGAGTAAAAGCCGCAGAGGCAAAAAAGGCAGTGGATTTGGCTGTGAAATACAAGATTAATGAAACGCCCACTTTGATCATTGCCGGCAATATCAGAACAGACCCGCATCTGATGAATCATGACCTTAATGCCTTCAAGATGAATGCAATTGTTATAATTGCCAGTATACTTAAAAAATAATTTACAGCTTACTAAGGAGTTCATCAGTAAACGCACTCAGTTTGTCATTCCCGCAAGTGAAGCGCGTCGGGAATCCTTATAAAAAAAAGAAAGATTCCGGACAAGCCGGAATGACAGAAAACCTAATTTGTTTTCCCTTTTTTAAACACTCTTTTAAATATATAATCAACATTCCTGAGATAGTATGACAAGTCAAAAAGTTTTTCTATCTCCGCTCCGGGCAGGAATCTCTTTACTTCCTTGTCATCTTTCAGGAGTTCTTTAAAATCCTTTTTCTTGCTCCAGCTCTGCATGGCAGTCCCCTGCACAAGCCTGTAAGCGCCCTCGCGGCTCATGCCTTTCTCAATAAGCCTGAGCAAAACGCGCTGTGAATTGTAAAGCCCGTAACTTTTATTTATGTTCTCCATCATCCTCTCCGGATAAACCTGAATCCCCCTGAGAATGCCCGTGAGCCTCACGAGCATGTAATCCACAAGTATTGCGCTGTCAGGGATTATTATCCTCTCAACAGAGGAATGGCTTATGTCGCGCTCATGCCAGAGGGCGATGTTCTCCATTGCCGCCATTGCATTTGAGCGGACAACCCGCGCCAGCCCGCAGAGGTTTTCACTGCCCACGGGGTTGCGCTTATGAGGCATGGCGGATGAGCCTTTCTGCCCTTTTTCAAACGGCTCTTCCATTTCAAGCACCTCGGTCCGCTGAAGGTGTCTTATCTCCAGGGCGATTTTTTCAACGGATGCGGCAATAAGGGCCAGTGTATTCATAAACTCGGCGTGGCGGTCCCTCTGAATTATCTGGGTTGATACTGCGTCAGGCTTAAGCCCCAGCTTTCTGCATACGTACTTTTCAATATAAGGCGGCACGCTTGAAAAGGTCCCTACGGGTCCTGAGAGTTTTCCATAGCTCACATTTTCCCGCGCGGTTTCCATGCGCGCAAGGTTTCTCTTTATCTCATCATACCAAAGCGCAAACTTAAGCCCGGGTGTTACAGGCTCCGCGTGAATGCCGTGGCTCCTGCCCATCTGGGGGATTTTTTTGTACTTATACGCATTGGTTTTTAAGACAGCCATTAAATCTTTTGTGTCTTTAATTATCAACTGCGCCGCTTCTTTCATCTGAAGCGCCAGCGCCGTGTCAAGGATGTCGGAAGACGTAAGCCCTTTATGGATAAAGCGGGAGTCAGGACCAACTTTTTCGGCAACAGAGGTTAGAAACGCAATGACGTCATGCCTGACAGTCTTTTCTATCTCATCAATTCTTTTAACATCAAACTTTGCCTTTTTTTTAATTACGGCAAGACTTTTCCGGGGTATCTCCCCGCGTTTGGCCCAGGCCTCGCAGGCCATGATTTCAATATCAAGCCATTTTTGATATTTATTTTCAGGCTCCCAGATTTTTGCCATTTCAGGTCTTGTATAACGGGGTATCAATTTGTCCTCCTACTATATATAGTATACGCGCTTAAAACCTCAGTAACATATTAACACAATTTATATCCATATTCTACCTTTCAATAGCTCATTTTCTTAAAATCGGTTATATAATATATCTAAACATATCACTGCATTTAAAAAAAAGGAGAGAAAAATGGAGATTACTCTTGAGACTTATTTAGGCATAGTAATGGTCGCTTTAGGCATCGGGGCACTTGGATTTGTTTTCAAAGCCAATAAAAAATTTCCTGAAGGCAGTGAATTGGAAATAATCACAAGGAAGCTCATACCCATACTGACTTTTTTAATGTGTTTTTCAGTATGGCATGTTACAAGAGAGGTATTCGGTCTAAAAAAAATCTACGGTGAAGTCATTGAGTATCCGGAATACCTTTTTATATCACTAACGTATATTATGCTGTTCAGAATAGCCCATAGGCTTTTTTCCATGGCTAAGGAGCTTGGACTGACAAAATAAATGAATACCCTCTGCCATCAAATTCATGAAATTCTAAGGTCTGAACTGTCTGACACTACGGCAGGGATAATTATTGAACAAAATTCAAGGGCCATAGGCAAAGACTCAGACACCGTAACAGTTGAAGATACAAAAAATCTGATACGCCGCATACTCCTGTCCGTATTTTTGTTTGGCGGAATGGAAAAGGCAAAACGTATTAAGGATAAATTTGACGGCATAAAATAAAAACTTCCGGGGTTAATTTACTTTTAACTTCCGTATCTTATCCAGTATCCCGTTTATAAAAGCAAAGGAGTCTTCCGACCCGTATCTTTTCGCTATTTCAATGGCCTCGTTTATTGCCACTGACGGCGGGATATCATTTCTATAAAGCAGTTCATAAGCGGCAGCCCTCATGATGTTCCTGTCAACAACTGACATCCTACCAATAGACCAGTGCTCTGCCGCCTGCTCAATGGCTTTATCTATTTCATTGAGATGCGCCAAGGTCCCCTCAACAATGGCGTCGGCAAATTCCCTGACATCCGCATCCTCGCTGTTCCCTTCCCAGAAATCGTGCAGAATTTTTTTGTCAAATGCGGCATTTGTCACATCAAGCTGAAACAACACCTGGAGGGCGTATTCCCTGGCTCTGCGTCTTTTCATAAAACATAATGCGTAATGCGTAATGCGCAATGCGTAAAAAAAACGGATATTATTGTGTTGTTTTTACTGTTCACAGTCAACTGTTCACTGTTCACAGTTTTTTAAGGAGCTGCGCCATTTCTATGGCTACCATGGCGGCGTCCGCGCCCTTGTTGCCGCTTTTGGTCCGGGCCCTTTCAACGGCCTGCTCAATCGTATCGGCAGTGATAACGCCAAATGCCATAGGCACCCCGGACTCCATTGAAGCAGACGCAATCCCTTTTGCCGCCTCTGAAGCAACATAATCAAAATGAGGCGTTGCGCCTCTGATTATCGTGCCCAGACATATAACGGCGTCATAGGTTTTCTTGCCGGCGATTTTCTTTGCGGCAAGCGGAATCTCAAAAGAACCGGGGACCTTTACCACATCAATATCTTTTTCCCCTGCGCCGTGCCTTACAAGCACATCCACAGCGCCTTCCAGAAGTTTGTTTGTGATAAAATCATTAAAGCGGCTAACCACTATGCCGAATTTAAGTCC
>JACQZD010000035.1 GCA_016207865.1 Nitrospirota bacterium | reverse complement strand
TAATCGCGCTTAATAAGGAATATAAAAGCAAAGGGCTTATCATCGTGGCTGTCACTACTGACAAATCTGCAAATAAGGTAAAAGATTACCTAAAAAAAACACCTATGGATTTTGTAATCCTGATGGATGACGGCAAGACGGCGGAGAATTATGGCGTTTATGCGCTGCCGACATCTTTTTTTATCGGCCGTGACGGGACCATCAGACAAAAATTTATGGGCGGGAGGGACTGGCTGAACAAGGATTCAAGAAGAATGATTGAAGATTTATTAAAATAAGGCATTGACAGTAATCTAAAAAAATGTTTGTAAAAAAAGTCAAAATAGGAAATGTTGCTGTCGGCGGCGGTAAATCACTTATCTTTATTGCCGGCCCGTGCGTTATTGAATCTGAAAAGATAACATTGAGAATCGCGGAGAAACTTAAAAAATTATCAGATAATCTGAATCTGTCTGTTGTCTTTAAAAGTTCCTATGATAAGGCAAATAGGACCTCTATTGAATCTTACAGGGGACCCGGACTTAAAAAAGGGCTGAAGATTCTTGAGAAAGTAAGGGAAATAACCGGCCTGCCCATTATTTCAGATGTTCACTCTGCAGGCGAAATATCTTATGCGGGAGAGGTTCTTGATGCCGTTCAGATACCTGCTTTTTTGTGCCGGCAGACGGATTTAATACTTGCCGCGGCAAAAACAGGCAAGCCCGTAAACATTAAGAAGGGACCGTTTCTTGCGCCTTGGGATGTAAAAAATATCATTCATAAAATACAGTCGGCAGGCAGTGATAAAATACTTATTACCGAAAGAGGCGTGTCATTCGGGTATAACAACCTTGTGGTGGATATGCGCGCAATACCTGTTATGCGGGGTTTTGGTTTTCCGGTTGTTTATGACGCCACTCACAGCGTTCAACTTCCGGGGGGCATGGGAGCCAGTTCCGGGGGGCAGAGGGAGTTTATCGCGCCTCTTGCAAGGGCGGCGGTTTCTGCAGGCTGTGATGCGGTATTCATGGAGGTTCATGAATGTCCTGATAAAGCCCTTTGCGACGGTCCGAATATGTTGAATGTTAATGAGCTTGCTCCGCTTATCAGAGAGCTGATGGAAATAAATTGTATTGTAAGAAAATAATAAATGAACAGGGTCAAGCAGCAACAGGCTGTTTATAAACTATTTTCACGTATTTGGTCGTCATTCCCGTGAAAACGGGAATCCAGTATTTTCAATATGGTCTGGATACCCGCCTTCGCGGGTATGACAATTTTTTTAGTAAGAATGGACTTTTTCAACAAAGGTGTTGCCCTTAAAATTTTATGGGCACATATGCCTTTTGGGTGTGTGTCATTAGCAGTCATTCCGGCTTGTCCGGAATCGTTTTAAATTCCTCTCTTAAAAGAGGGGAAAGGGTGTGTTATAAAACAAAAGCAAAGAGGTAAATTTTATGTTAATTGAACAGGCTAAAAAAGTTTTAATGGTGGAGGCTGAGGCGATAAAGTCGCTTATTGGGAGAGTGGGTGACAATCTCTTAGCGGCCATTGACATAATTTATTCGTGCAGGGGCCGGGTAGTTGTCACGGGCATGGGGAAATCCGGGCTTATCGGCAAGAAAATAGCCGCCACGTTTGCCTCTACAGGGACCCCTGCGTTATTCCTTCATCCCGCGGAAGGTGTTCACGGCGATATAGGCATGGTCACAAAGGGTGATGTTGTTCTGGCGATTTCAAACAGCGGCGAAACAGATGAAATTATAAAAATACTGCCGATATTAAAAAGACTTGATATCAAGATTATTTCATTAACCGGCGGCGCGGATTCTACGCTTTCAAAGGCCTCGGATGTTGTCTTTGACGTTTCTGTCAAGGAAGAGGCTTGTTCTATGGGGCTTGTGCCTACTGCTTCTACTACGGCGGCTCTGGCAATGGGTGATGCGCTGGCAGTGGCTCTTTTAAACAAGAGGGGTTTCAGGGAAGAGGATTTTGCATTTTTCCATCCCGAAGGGAGTCTCGGGAAGAAGCTCCTGATTAAAGTAGGCGACCTTATGCATTCCGGCGAAGGCCTGCCTGTAGTATCCCCGGATGCGCCGATGGCAAATGCGGTTCTGGCAATATCCTCGGGAAGGCTCGGCGTTACAATCGTTGCTGATAATAACAACAGGATTCTCGGCATTGTCACTGACGGCGACCTGAGAAGGGGAATAGAAAAATGGGGCAAGGCGTTTTTTGACATGAAGGCAGGCGAGGTAATGACAAAAAATCCAAAGAGCATCGGTGAGAATGAGCTTGCGGCAAAGGCTTTATCCATTATGGAAAATCTTTCCATTACATCGCTTGTGGTGCCGGATGAAAATGGACAGGCCAAGGGCGTGATACACCTGCATGATATACTGAAACAGGGGATAGTATGAAAAAAGATATCCTAAATGTAGCCGCAGGCTTCAGCCTGCGATAGTCTCAAGATTTTAGAGGGACATGAAGGTGAGGTAAGCTGAAAAAAGTGGACATCAATTGACATCATATCACAATAAATAAACTGGTATAATTATAGAAGCTATTGAAGGATAATAACCGAAAGAATTAAAAGGTTGGAGGAAAAATGAATGTCAGCATGAAAGGTATTAGCCCTTTTTACCCCGGACAGCCGGTACCTGTGGATTTTTTTGTCGGTCGTCAAAAAGAAATTGATAAAATTGTAAGGGCGGTCAGGCAGGTTGAATTGGGAAAACCACAGGCGATATTTCTCACCGGGGAATATGGTATTGGTAAAAGTTCTTTAGCCGGTTTTATGCGGTTTTATGCTGAGAAAGAAAACCATCTTTTGGGTATCCATGTTCTTTTAGGGGGCGCTGTATCTTTAGAAGACCTTGCCATAAAAACAGTAGAGGCCGTATTAAAAACTCCTGCTTATGACCCCACACTTATAGATAAAGTTCGTAATGTCTTATCAAAATATGTTGGCAAACAAGAACTTTTTGGCGTTCAAATAAACCTGGAAGCTTTAAAAGTCGATGGGCCCAATATTTCAGACGAAAATGCTTTATGCGCAAAGCCGTTACCATTGATGCTTATGTTATGCGGGGTTGAAGAACGAAGACGCGAGATGATTCAACACCATCAACCAGTGGAACGGATTTTTGATATTGTTGAAATAAACCCTATGAATGAGTCCGAGATGAGGGATTTTTTTAATAAGGCTTTTCAATCGCAAAACATATCAGTAAATGAGGAAGCCATGCATCTTTTATGTCATTACTCTGCCGGCTTTCCAAAAATTATGCATATTGTCGGAGATGCGGTCTTCTGGATAGATCAGGATGGGATAATTGATAAAGACGATGCTTTGAAGGGAATTGTACTTGCTGCTGAAGATATCGGGAGAAAGTTTGTTGATCAACAGGTTCTAAAAGCTCTGCGTAGTAAAGATTATCATTCAATTATGGAAAAAATGGGCAAATCACCCTTTGATTTGTCCTTCCAAAAAACAGCTCTTGAAAAAGGACTATCCGATTCGGAGAAGAAAAAATGCAATAACTTTCTCCAGCGTATGAAAAAATTGAAAGTACTGCGATCAGGTGATGTTCAAGGCGAGTATATATTTAATAGTAGATTGGTAAGGTTATATATTCTATTAAATGCTATAAAGAAAGATACCCCCAAGTAATGTAAATGACTAAAAAACAACTCACAGCAAAGGCAAAAAAAATTAAACTCCTTATCCTGGATGTTGACGGTGTTATGACCGACGGCAGCATTATTCTTGACAACAAAGGGAATGAGTTTAAGCGGTTTAACGTAAGAGACGGTCACGGGATAAAGATGATTCAGCGGACCGGCATTAAGGTTGCGATTATAACCGGAAGGCGCTCAAAGGTTGTAGATATCAGGGCTAAAGAGCTTGGCATCACCGATGTCTTCCAGAGGGTTTTTAAGAAATCGGCAATTTATGGGGAGCTGCTCGGAAAATACAACTGCAGGGATGAGAATGCGGCTTTTATGGGGGATGATATTGTTGATGTTGAGCTGCTTAAGAGGGCAGGACTTTCCGCCGTGCCTGCCGACGCTGATGAAGAAGCCAAAAAATATGCCGATATCGTAATGAAAAAAAGCGGCGGCAGGGGAGCTGTCAGGGAATTAACCGACATGATTTTAAAGGCGTCGGGACTATGGGAAAAAGTGTCAGGGGAGTTTCTTGTTTAATGTTCCTACCATAATAACATTCAGCAGGATACTGCTGATTCCTTTCTTTGTTTTTGTAATAACCACCAGACCATTCTTAGGAACAGTTATATTTGCAATAGCCTGCATAACAGATGCAGTTGACGGATATATAGCGAGAAAATCAAAGCAGGTCACAAAACTCGGCGTAATACTTGATCCCATTGCGGATAAACTTTTAATAATATCCGCTCTTATTATGCTTGTGGATATGGAACTGATACCGGCCTGGATAGCCATAGTAATTATCGTCAGGGAATTTCTTGTTACAGGGCTGAGAATTGTGGCCTTATCAAAAGATATTGTGATTCCCGCCGAGACCGGAGGAAAAATAAAAACAGCAATGCAGATTGCGTCAATACTTATGCTTTTGCTGAGCCGCTCTTATTTTGACATTGATATGTACAGCCCGGGCGTGTTTTTGCTGTGGACGGCCATGGCTATCGGCATTGTCTCAGGCGTCCGGTATTTTATACAGTTCAAAAAAATGGAGTAGAGGTTTAATGTCTTCTGAAATTATTTCTATCGCTGCTGCTTACATAATCGGCTCTATCCCGTTCGGCGTTCTCACCGCGAAGATAAAGGGCGTTGACTTAAGAAGCGTTGGAAGCGGGAATATCGGCGCTACTAATGTTTTGAGGACTACCGGAAAACTGCCGGCCCTTATTACTCTGCTCGGGGATTTTTTAAAGGGAACTGCCGCGGTTTTACTTTGCAGATTTTTTGCCGGCGGGGGAGATATGTGGGAGGGCGCCGCCGGGTTATCGGCAATTCTCGGTCATGTTTTTCCTGTTTTTTTGTCTTTCAGGGGCGGTAAAGGGGTTGCTACGGGGTTTGGCGTTTTAGCGGCTTACAGCCCGGTTAGTGCCGTTATTATCCTTATTGTCTGGCTGGCCATTGCAGTTTTTACAAGATATTCTTCTCTTGCCGCCCTGACAGCTTATACGGCTTTGCCTGTAATCGCCGTTTTGATGGAGGCATCTAAAGGCGAAATAATCTTTCTATTGTTGATTGCTTTTTTAATAATATGGAGGCATGCGCCTAACGTCAGGAGACTGCTTAACGGCACAGAATCAAAAATAGGCGGTTAAGTAATATTTATATGGAGAAACACAAATATGAAACGCGCAATTGTTCTTTTAAGCGGCGGTGTTGATTCAGCAACTACGGGTGCAATAGCCGGTGCAGACGGATTTGAACTCTATGCGCTGACGTTTGATTACGGCCAGAGGCATAAAATAGAAATTGATTCCGCAGGATTGTGCGCCCAAAGCCTTAAAGCCCGTAAACATCTTATCATTAAAACAGACCTCAGGGAGATAGGAGGCTCTGCGCTTACAGCGGATATTGAAGTTCCAACTTCAACCTTCAACCTTCAACCTTCAACCTTAATTCCCGTCACTTACGTTCCTGCGCGCAATACGATTTTTCTTTCTTTTGCGCTTGCCTGGGCGGAGACAATCGGCGCGGAGGACATTTTCATAGGGGCTAATGCCGTTGATTACAGCGGATACCCCGATTGCAGGCCTGAATTCATCAAGAGCTTTGAGACTATGGCAAATCTCGCCACAAAGGCGTCGGTTGAAGGAAAACTGAGATACAGGATACAGGCCCCATTGATAAATCTTACAAAAACTGAAATAATAAAAAAAGGGATTGAACTTGGCATTGATTATGCTATAACATGGAGCTGTTATGACCCGCAGTCCGTTACGGAAGTTAAAAGTTCAAAGTTAAAAGTTATCCCGAAGCGTCGGGATAACTCTAAACTCATAACTTTTCTTGTACCCTGCGGCAGGTGCGACAGTTGTGTTTTACGGGCGAAGGGTTTTTTTGAGGCAGGGGTGAAAGACCCCCTGTTGATATGAGATAATATAGCAAGGAGAGCAAAGGATGAAGCTGAGAACTTTTACTTGTCTTTTTTTGATTATGTTAACGGCTTTTATGTATAGTATTGCTTTTGCAGAAGAACAAAAACCGCTTTATCAGGCCGGTCCCTGGCTCGGGAAGGTCTTGGATGCAGAGACCAAACAGCCGGTTGAGGGGGCTGTGATATCGTTTGTATGGTACAGGGATTATGACACCAGATTTACAGTAATAAGCAGTTTGCATGAGGCTAAAGAGGTTCTGACAGGCAAGGATGGTTTTTTTTAAATACCTTCTTTTACTGAAACAGGTGAAAATAAAAAAAACTGGCCGAAACCGCAATTGCAGGGGATTGAGACGCCGGAGTTTTTTATTATCGGCCCTATAATCAGAGACCCTGAAATTATTATTTATAAACCGGGTTATAACTATTTCCCGATAAAGCCGGCCTTTACAATCTTCGCGACAAAACCCGCTGTAGTTGAATATCAGGAATTTTATAGAAAAATTGTAAGGGGAGAGACCATAGGCGGTACACAAAAAGGCACAATGAACTTTCCTGAGGGATTAGTTTACTCCGGTACAATGTGTGCGCCTGTATTTGAAAGATTAATTGAGAAAACAGATTATAGGTTTGAATCGTTTTTTTATAAAATGGACCATGCAAAAGAGCAGCTGAGGAAACTTGATATTCCCATTGGCTGTCCTAAGAAGGCAGAGGCGGTCCCTGTTGTTATCCCGGGATATAAGCATGAAATAGAGAATGCGCTGAAAGCCGGCGGGTTCATGGTTATCGGTCTGTCAAAGACAGTTTCTGAAGAGGAACGCTTTAAGGCCATACCGAGAGTGCTGGATTTCACTTCGCCTGACAGACTGCCTAATTTATTCAGGTTTATTAATGCCGAGACGGAAAGAATGAAATCGGTAAAAGAAGAAATGGAAAAGAAAAAGCTTCAGGAGCAGAAAAAATAAGCCGCAGGCGGGCGATTATTTTATTTTGAGCTTTTTAGAAACCGCCTGAACCCTCAGCCTTAAATCATTAAGGGTTGAATTATTATTTATCAGGAAATCAGCCGATGTTTTTTTTTCGGAAACGGGAATTTGCGCACGGAATCTCTTTGTAATCTCATCTTTTGAAAAGCCTTTTTTAAGCAGGCGCCGGACCGCTGTTCTTTTTCTGCAATAAACAACAATAATTCCGTCAAAGATATTTTCACAGTGTGATTCAAAAAGCAGCGGGATTTCAAAAATGATTATTGCTGAAGGCTTAACGGCAGTTATTTCATTCTTTATGCCCTTTGCGGTCTTTATGACTTCAGGGTGAATTGTTTTTTCAATCAGAATTCTTTTTTGGGGGTTATTGAAAATTATGCCTGCAATACGTTTTTTATCTAATGATGTTTTGCCGGCCCTCTTTGTCAGAATTTCTCTGCCGAGGATTTTTGCTAATTTATTTATTATTGCAGGTTTTCTTAAAAGGCCGGAAACAAGGCTGTCGGCATTAATTGTATATGCGCCCAGGTTTTTAAACATTTTCAGAACAGTGGTTTTCCCCATTCCGAAATTACCGGTAAGCCCTATAAACGGCATGGGGAAATTATAACAAATACTTGAATAAATCTCACGGGTTAAAGCATAATATAATATTATAGGAAGTTATCCTCTGAAAATGAGGAGGCAGGTTGTGCTTTTCTTAATCTGTCATTCCGGCTTGTCCGGAATCGTTTTTCAAAGGCATACAGGCCCTTGAAACTTTAAGAAAGCAACAATGATTATTATCTGTCATGCTGCAAAAAGTTTTAGGTCTTTGCTGCAAACTGTTTGTTAAAGGCAGCATGACTTATACGGTGCTGCCCTTAAAGTTTTTCGGACATATATGCCTTTAGGGCGAGGAGGGTTGTTGAAAAAGTCTGCAATAAAAGTCGGCATTATCGGCTTTGGCACAGTCGGCGCCGGAGTCGCAAGGATTCTGCTTGAAAAGAGGGATGAATTAAAGCGGAGACTCGGTTTTCCCGTTGTCTTAGCCGGAATTGCGGACCTGGACGTCAAAAGGGACCGGGGGATTAAACTGCCGGCCGGCATACTTATCAATGATGCAAAAGCCCTGTTGAACAATCCCGGCATTGATATTGTGGTTGAGCTTATCGGAGGTATTCATCCTGCGAAGGAATTTATCCTTGAGGCGCTGAAAAAGGGGAAACATGTGGTAACCGCCAACAAGGCGCTTCTTGCAACCGAGGGCTCCGACATTTTTAATTTTATGAAGAAAAAAAAGGTTGAGCTTGGTTTTGAGGCGGCGGTTGCCGGCAGTATCCCGATTATCAAGATTGTGCGGGAGGCGTTAATCGCCAACAACATTCAGGCGGTGTACGGGATAATAAACGGGACGTCAAACTACATACTTACAAAGATGACAGAGGAAAAAGTTGAATTTTCAGACGCCCTGAAGGAGGCGCAGGCGCTTGGATACGCTGAGGCAGACCCGACCTTTGATGTTGAGGGAATTGATACGGCTCATAAGCTTGCAATTCTTGCCTCGCTGTCTTTCGGGATACCGTTTTCATTTAAAAAAATATATACGGAAGGCATTACAAGGATAACGCCGCTGGACATTAATTTTGCGTCGGCCCTCGGTTATAAAATTAAACTCCTGGCCATAGCAAAGCAGAGCGGGGGCGAGGTGGAGCTTCGGGTGCATCCGACGATGCTCCCGAAAGAACAGCTCATATCCAGCATAGACGGAGTGTTTAATGCCATATATGTTGAAGGCGATGCAATAGGCTCTCAGCTTTACTACGGCAGGGGAGCCGGAGAAAGGCCGACGGCCAGCGCTGTCGTAAGCGATATCGTTGATACGGCAAGAAATATAAAATCCGGCTCCATAGGCAGGATACAGGGCCTCGGCATGCCTGAAATATCCGGCATAAGGATAAGGAACATGGAGAATGTGCTGAGCCGCTATTACTTCAGATTTTCTGCGATTGACAAGCCCGGGATTTTGTCCAGAATTGCCGGCATACTCGGCGCATGCAATATAAGCATTGAGTCCGTGATACAGAAGGGCCGGAAAAAGGAGAAGGCCGTTCCTCTTGTAATGATGAGCCACGAGGCCAAAGAAATGGATGTGGTCCGCGCGCTCAGGGAAATTGATAAATTGCCGGTTGTATCGGACCGGACCGCGTTTATAAGAATTGAGGGAAGGGAAAATAATTAATGCCGGAAATTAAAATAGATAAGACGTTAAATATCAAGGGCGTGGTTTGTCCTTATACTCTGGTGAAATCCAAACTGGCCATAGAGGGGATAGAAGTGGGGCAGGTCCTTGAAATACTGCTGGACTATCCGGAGGCGTCGGAAAGCATTCCAAAGGCGATGCTCAATTACGGTCATGCTGTTCTTAAGGTGGAAAAAATAAATCCCACTGATTGGATAATCCATGTGAGAAAAGAGGTGGCAGACTAATGGAACTTACGGAAGAACAGCTTCAAAGATACAGCCGTCATATTATACTGCCGGAGGTTGGAGGCAAAGGGCAGAAAAAAATATCCGGGGCAAAGGTTCTCATAATCGGCGCGGGCGGGCTTGGCTGTCCTGTCGGGTATTACCTTGCGGCCGCAGGCGTCGGCACTCTTGCGCTTGTGGACAACGATACTGTTGAGCTCAGCAATCTGCAAAGGCAGATTGCCCACAGCGTTAAAACGCTCGGGGTCAATAAGGCAGATTCGGCCAAGATGACATTTTAGGCTTTGAACCCCGACGTAAACGTGATACCTGTCAAGGAGAGGCTTACAAATACCAATATACTTGACTTGATGAAAAATTACGACATAGTGGTTGACGGGACTGACAATTTTCCGACGAGATATCTTATTAATGATGCATGCGTCATGCTTAAAAAACCGCTTGTAAGCGGCGCTATCTTGAGATTTGAGGGACAGATTACGACAATACTTCCCGGAGACGGACCATGCTACCGCTGTCTTTTTGAGTCTCCGCCTCCGCCCGGTCTGGTCCCGTCATGTCAGGAGGCAGGGGTACTCGGAGTTTTGCCGGGAGTCATCGGCGCGCTTCAGGCCACAGAGGTTTTAAAAATCATACTCGGCAAAGGCAAACCATTAAATGGTGAACTGCTTATCTACGATGCGCTCGGCACTAATTTCAGAAAAGTAAGGGTGCCGAAAAATCCTGACTGCGCCATATGCGGCGCTAATCCCACTATCACGAAGCTGGCGGATTATTCTCAGGAGTACTGCACGCTGTAAATTAAGGTGAATATTCCTTTATTTGTCATTCCGGCTTGTCCGGAATCATTTTGCAAAGGCACATATGTCCTTAAAACTTTAAAAACGCAACCATGATTATTATCTGTCATGCTGCAAAAAGTTTTAAGTAATTGCTTCTGTATGTTTATAAAAAGCAGCATGACTTTTAATGTGTTGCCCTTAAAGTTTTTCAGACACACATGCCTTTGCAGGGGTATTTCATTAGCTGTCATTCCGTGCTTGACACGGAATCCAGTCTGTTTCTCTGGATTCCTGCTTTCGCAGGAATGACAATGTATAATAAGACATTAATATTATAGTTATTAATAGTTGCCAAGAGAGGGGAGGTAAAAGTTGAGTTTTGTAAGAGGACTTAAATGCAGGGAATGCGGCAGGGAATATCCCGTTGATCCAATATATGTATGTGAGTTTTGCTTTGGTCCGCTTGAAGTAATCTATGATTATGAAGGCATCAGAAAGACGCTGACCAGGGAAAAAATTCAATCAAGACCGCAAAACCTCTGGCGTTACAGAGAGCTTTTGCCTATAGATGGAGAGCCGGGTTCAGGACTGCAATCCGGGTTTACCCCGCTTATCAGGGCAGATAATCTTGCCGGAGTTCTCGGACTTAAGGAACTGTATATAAAAGACGATACGGTTGCACACCCGACATTATCGTTTAAGGACCGGGTGGTTGCGGTGGCCCTTACAAAGGCAAAGGAATTTGGATTTGACACGGTTGCATGCGCCTCTACAGGCAACCTGGCTCATGCGGTTTCCGCGCAGGGAGCCAAGGCGGGATTCAATCGATTTATTTTTATACCGGCCAGCCTTGAGAAAAGCAAGATAGTCGCGTCTCTTGTCTATGAGCCGAACCTGATTGCAGTGGAAGGCAATTACGATGAGGTCAACAGGCTTTGCAGCGAGGTTGCAAACAAGTACCGGTGGGCCTTTGTCAACATAAACATCAGGCCGTTCTATTCAGAAGGCTCAAAGACGCACGGTTATGAGATTGTTGAACAGCTCGGATGGCGCGCCCCGGACAATGTGATAGTGCCGTGCGCAAGCGGCTCCCTTCTTACGAAAATCTGGAAAAGTTTTAAGGAAATGAAGGAGATAGGGCTGATAGGCGAGATGAAGACAAAGGCCTTTGCAGCGCAGGCCAGCGGCTGCTGCCCGATTGTTACCGCGTTAAAACATAAGGTTGATGTTATTAAACCTGTCAAGCCTGATACAATTGCCAAATCCCTTGCAATCGGCAATCCTGCAGACGGATTTTATGCGCTGCAGGTTATAAAAGAGAGCGGGGGATTCGGAGAGGATGTGTCTGACAGGGAAATCATAGACGCCATCAAACTGCTGGCAAAGACTGAAGGAATTTTTGCAGAGACGGCTGGCGGCGTGACGCTTGCATCGGCAATCAGGCTTATAAAGGCGGGTTATATATCTAAGGACAGCCTGACTGTCATTTGCATTACCGGCAACGGGCTTAAGACTCAGGAGGCGCTTATCGGTCATACAAAAGAGCCTTCTTATATTAAGCCTAACATGGCGTCTTTTGAGGAAGCGCTGAAGAAGATAAAAACATAGTTTAATATAAATATGTTCAAATAGTTTAAATAGTTCAAATTTGAACCATTTTGAACAATGTTAAACCATCTTGAACTATATTTTAATAGGAGGTGATTAAGAGATGCCCGTAAAAGTAAGGATTCCCGTTCCGCTTCAAAGATTAACTCAGGGGAAAGAAGAAGTGGAGGGAGACGGAAAGACCATTATAGAGCTTATCAATAATCTGGAAACAAAGTTTCCCGGTATCGGCGAAAGGATTTCCGAATCGGGGAAAATAAGAAGGTTCGTTAATGTTTATGTCAATGAAGAAGACATAAGATTTTTAAAAGCCGAAGAAACGCAGGTAAAAGACGGCGATGAGATTTCCATAGTTCCTGCAATTGCAGGAGGATTGCGTAAAGCGTTTATAGCGTCTATTGCGTTATAGCGTACAGCGTTGAGTGCCTGCCGTCCGGCAGGTTTCTTTCGCTATGAACACTATGAACGCAACAAACGCTATAACGCAAAAAAAAGGAGGATTTCATGAAAAAGCGGATAAAGCTGACTTTTCCGCCGCAGCTTATAAGAAAGCCTGTTATATTCACTATGGCCAAGCAGTTTGACCTCATGCCGAATATCAGGAGGGCTAAAGTCACTGAAACAATCGGTGAAATGGTGCTTGAGATTGAGGGGCTTGAGGAGAATCTGCAGAAGGGGATAGACTCTCTCCAGCAGCAGGGCGTTGAAGTGGAACTCGTGGAAGGAGATATACTGGAATAGTTATGCACTGCTGGAAAGGATTAATTAATTGCTACAGGGAATTCCTGCCTGTAACGGCCGGTACGCCGGCTATTACGCTTAATGAGGGGAACACGCCGCTGCTGAAAGCATTAAATCTGGATGATGTAACAGGGAGAAAGCTTAATCTGTATTTTAAATACGAAGGCGCCAATCCGACAGGCTCTTTTAAGGACAGAGGAATGACGCTGGCTATTTCAAAGGCGGTTGAGGCCGGTTCTAAGATAGTCATCTGCGCATCAACCGGAAATACCTCAGCCTCTGCATCCGCATATGCAGCTCACGCGCAGATCTCTTCGGTCGTTCTTATCCCTCAAAGCGGATATATCCTGCATAGTTCTTATCCCCGAAGGCAAGATTGCAATGGGCAAACTCGCCCAGGCCATGATACACGGCGCAATGGTATTGCAGATTAACGGTAATTTCGATGATGCATTGAGAATGGTTAAACAGCTTGTTGAAAAACATCCGATTACGCTTGTGAATTCACTGAATCCTTACAGGATTGAAGGACAGAAGACTGCGGCCTTTGAGGTGTGCGACCAGCTCGGCAAGGCGCCTGCATATCATGCCCTTCCTGTCGGAAACGCCGGCAACATAACGGCCTACTGGAAAGGCTATAAGGAATATCAGGCCGCAAAAAAAATAAACAGCCTCCCTAAGATGCTCGGATTTCAGGCTGCGGGTGCGGCGCCGATTGTGCTCGGGCATCCTGTTGAAAAGCCTGAGACATTTGCAACGGCCATCAGAATAGGCAATCCCGCAAGCTGGAAAGCCGCAGTGGCTGCAAGGGATGAATCCGGCGGGATAATAGACGCTGTAACTGATGATGAAATCCGTGAGGCATATATAATCATTCCCTTGAAAGAGGGAATATTCTGCGAGCCTGCGTCCGCCGCATCACTTGCAGGTGTAATTAAATTATCAAAAAGAGGATATTTTAAAGACGGAGATACTGTTGTCTGCACCCTGACCGGCAACGGGTTGAAAGACCCTGATAATGCCCTGAAGGTCTCAGGACAGCCTGTGAAGATAAAGGCAGAGCTTTCGGCGCTGGAAGATGCCTTAAAAGGCTGCTGCATATAAGTAAAGGCATTGTAAATTATAAAATTATCAATTAGCATTCCAATAATGTCATTCCCGCAGGTAGTCAGCGGGAATCTATTACCTTTTTTCTGGATACTCCGGTCAAGCCGGAGTATGACGATACAACAATTGAAAACTTTTTGATTAATAGCTTCTTCTAAACAAAAAACTATGAAATACATTATTCTCATAGGCGATGGAATGGCTGACCGGCCGTTAAAGGAATTAGGCGGCAGGACCTGTCTTCAGGCGGCACGGACGCCTAACATGGACAAAATAGCCTCTGAAGGCCTTGCCGGCAAGGTCAGGACCATTCCGCACGGTTTTCCGCCCGGCTCTGATGTGGCAAACCTTTCAATATTCGGCTACAACCCCTTAAAGTATTACAGCGGAAGGGCGCCTCTTGAAGCGGCTTCTATGGGACTGAAACTCGGACGGGAAGATGTGGCATACAGATGCAATCTCGTCACATTGGAATTTTTAAATTCAAAGAAAAAAGACTTGACAGTGATGGATGATTACAGCGCCGGGCATATCACTACCAGAGAAGCGGCGCTCCTTATCAAAAAAATAAGTTCTAAACTCGGCCCCGGTAAATTTATTTTCTACCCCGGAATAAGCTACCGCCACCTCATGGT
>JACQZD010000201.1:3925-7216 GCA_016207865.1 Nitrospirota bacterium | reverse complement strand
TCATCAGCAAACCGCTTATGAAATTTATGATATAAGATAGCAACTCTTTTAATGGTCTCAAATTTATCTTTATTATCAATACGTGATAAGAGGGGAGAATCGTTGATTCCTAAACTGTCTCCCTCAAAGTAGATCGGTTTCCCAATTTCTGAATTCCATTCTTTGATCTGTTTATCTGATGGAATTTTATAATGTATTATTGCGCTACCTTCTTCATAATCTAACATGCCAGCAAAATAGCCATATTTTGCAAGCTCTTCGTTGGGAGTAAGTCTTACAAATATTCCTGTTGACTGCGGATATTTTTTTAATACTACCTTTAAAACGCTTAACATAGAGGGCCGAAGTTGTTCTCTCTTGACATCAAAAGGTATACCGCCGGATGCTATTATTGCTGTTCCGCCCTTATAATTATCTTCTTTAATATTAATACTGATATCAGGCACTCCACCTATTAACTGCGAATCGGAAATCATTTCATCAATTCTCGGTTCACAAGCTACCATTGTAACGATGAAAATAAAAATTAATGCAACCCTTATCATGTCACTCACCTCATTTCATATGTATAACGGCGGCGAACTGAGCGACTGCGACGAGGCGACCCCGATGTATCGGGGAAGCCGAAAGGAGCAGATCGCTCCAGTGAGTTGTTGGCGTGAAGCGAATCAGTGCGCAGGCAACGGGATTAAGCATTAAAAGAGAGTATTCTTATGTGTTGCCAATAAACAAAAGCCAACAATGAATAAGAGCGAAAGCTCAGTTCGCCGCCGTTGCCGTGGCGCACAGCGCCACGGCAACATTTAATATACGCAGTGCGTATTTTGATTTTTATAAATATTAAAAGATGATATTATTTATTTCAAAATATATTATTAATAAAACTTATGTCAAGCAAAAAATAACTGTACTTATAGGTGCTATAAGGATTCTTAATGTTTCAGAATTAACTTGACTAAGATTCGTAATTTATCTATATTCTCCATGATATGCGAATTGCGTATATTAAGGTATTTTGTAATTTAGAGGGGTGATAAACTGAAACCACAAGATTTCACAAGATTTACACAAGATAATAAAAATAAATGGCTTTACAAAGATATAACTGAAAAGATTATTGGCGCAGCGATGGAAGCCCATAAAATATTAGGCCAAGGATTTTTAGAATATGTCTATCAAGAGGCGTTATGTTATGAATTGAAACTAAGAGAATTATCTTTTGATTTACAGAAAGAATTGAATATCTGGTATAAAGATTTATTAATCCCAAAGAAATATACTCCTGATTTAATTGTTGAGGATTGCGTGATAGTAGAAATGAAAGCTACAACCGGGTTAACTAATAATGATGAGGCTCAACTTTTGAATTATTTAAAGGCTACAAAGAAAAGGGTTGGTTTGCTGCTAAATTTCGGCAAAGAGAGCTTAGAGGTTAAGAGAAAAATCTTGTGATAATCTTGTGTCAGTCTCGTGGTTTAATGTCTATGAGGATTAATGAATAGAAAAGTCTTGCCTGAGTTTCAGAAATTTCTGCTTTCCCGCAGTCTGGTCCCTGAAAAGAATGTGTCTTTTCATGCTTATTGGGCCAGTAAATTCTTAGCCTTTTCAAATAGCAATGAAAATCTTACGCCTGATTTGCGGGTTGAAAAGTTTCTGAATCATTTAAGACAGCAAAAAAGCATTAAGGATTGGCAGATAAGGCAGGCGGATGATGCGTTGAGATTGTATATCAATCATTTTCTTGACGGCAATGCGTCAACTCTTTCTCCCAATCTGCCTCAAACTGATAAGAAGTTCATGGATGTTTTAAAAGTTCTCAGTGAAATGCGGGAGGCAATACGGATTAAACATTATTCTTACAGCACGGAGCAGACATATCTGGACTGGACCAAGAGGTTTTTCAGTTATATCACCAATGAAAAAAAGAAAGATATTCATTCTGTTGGTTTTGATGCGCATGATGTGAGGGACTTTCTCAGTTATCTGGCGTTAAAAAGGAATGTCTCAGCCTCTACGCAAAATCAGGCGTTTAATTCGCTTTTATTTCTTTTCCGGGCGGTGCTCAAAACAGACCTCGGAGAACTTAGTAAGACTGTCAGAGCTAAGCGGGGGCAGAGACTGCCGGTTGTTTTATCAGTTGAGGAAGTGCGGGAGATGTTCAAACATGCAAATGGCGTAAGCCTTCTCATTTTTCAAATGCTCTACGGCGCAGGGCTCCGGCTTATGGAAGCGGCGCGTTTAAGGGTTAAGGATATTGATTTTGATTCAAACTTGATAATTGTGCGCGGCGGCAAAGGCGATAAGGACAGGACAACCATGCTGCCTGAGGCTGTCAAGGAGCATACGCCTTTGCATCTTGACAAGGTTAGGGCCTTACACGAAAAAGACCTTGCCTCAGGGCACGGCGACGCGCATTTACCTGACGCCCTTTCCCGTAAATACCCGAATGCCGCAAAGGAGTGGCAGTGGCAATATGTTTTTCCATCTGCAAATCTCTCAGTAGACCCCCGGAGTGGAAAGGTTATGCGTCATCATATCAGCGAGAGAACTGTTCAGAATGCCGTAAAAGATGCTGCGAGGAAGGCTAAGATTGCCAAGCATGTCACAGTGCATACTCTCAGGCACAGTTTTGCAACGCATCTTTTGATGAACGGGGTTAATATAAGAGAAGTTCAGGAATTATTAGGCCATAAAAATGTTGAAACAACCATGATTTATACTCATGTAATGAGAGATATGTCAAACGCTCCGAAAAGCCCGCTAGACAGTCTTTATGCTGATAACGGCGTCAAAGGTAAGAACAGGGTATTATAATCCCTTATGTATTCCCCTTTCCGCCATATAGGCTCTATATTTTGCAAGCGTAATCCTTTACATCTCACTGTTTTTTTAACCAGGAGGTGCAATCAGCGGTGTCCGTTCTGTTTTTATCTTAAAGATGCTGACAATTCCGACAAGTCAAAAATCCCCCCTCGCCCTTGGTCGCCTTCGGCGCCGCCAGAGGCGGGTAAACCCCCTTTGACAAAGGGGGGAAGGAGGGATTTGGAAAGTGGTTCTGCTCAGGAAGTGGAACTATCTCTTGATGAACTCCAAAAGATTTCTTCATCTCTCGGCAATCTGCTCTGGCTGGCATTCTCAGGCGGTGAGATATTTTTAAGGAGCGACCTTGTTGAGATAAGCAGGGTTTTTTATGAAAACAACAAGCCTGCAATAATGCTTTTTCCCACTAACGGTATGCTCCCTGAGGTAATTAAAGACAAGACAGAGCAGATACTAAGGCACTGTAAAAAC
>JACQZD010000201.1:0-3886 GCA_016207865.1 Nitrospirota bacterium | reverse complement strand
AAAAACTCTGTGATAGCAGTAAAGCTTTCTGTTGACGGGCTGAAAGATAGGCATGATGCAATCCGGAATACAAACGGCAGTTTTGATAAGACCATGCAGACATATCAAATGCTCGCCGGGCTTCTTGAGAAATATCCCAATTTTGAACTCGGCATAAACACTGTGTGCTGCTCTTTAAATCAGGACGATATGGACGGAATAATTGATTTTGTCAGCGGGCTTAAAGATATAAAGACGCATACAATTTCTTTGATACGCGGCAATATTTCTGAAGAGGATTATAAAAAAACAGATTATAAAAAATATCTTCACGCCGTAGAAAGACTTGAAAAGAATCTCAAAAATAAAACCGCATCTGTCTACCGCTTCAAAGGCTCGCGCCTCAAGGCGGCGCAGGATATTATTCAGCGCAGGCTCATTCATGAAACAATGATTAAGAAAAGGCGGTTAATCCCCTGCTATGCAGGCAGATTAAATCTTGTCCTGACAGAGACAGGGGATGTCTATCCATGCGAGTTTTTTAGCGGCCGCATGAAGTTAGGCAATGTAAAGGATAACGGGTATGACTTGAGGCGAATTTTAAAAACTGAAAAGGCGCAGGAAATTATAAGGTTAATTAAAAATAAAGGCTGTTACTGCACGCATGAGTGTTATTTTATGGTAAATATACTTTTTAATCCCAGCATGTATCCTGCATTATTTAAAGAGTATTTGAATGTAAGGAGTGTCTAAATGAAAGGAAAGTAAGGAGTGCCTGCTTTTGCTTTCACTGGGATTTTTTGACAATTCTAAGCTCATTCCGTTCAGCCGTGAAACTCCGCCCCGACGAGTCGGGACGTCAAACAGTCACGGCTGTGAGCACTTCATTTCGCTAAGAATTGTTATCAAAAAATCTCAAAAATCGCTCAACCAGACACTCCTTACTTTCTGGTTTCTCTCCTGAAAACCCCTTCTTTTACCCACAGCCAAAACAGGCTTTTGACTCCGTTGAGTCCGGCACTGAGGTCGCTGAAGCTTCTAAGTTTAGAGAGTCTCTTCAATATGAACCCGGGCCTTGAGTAAAATTTCTTAAATGCCAGTTGTCTTAATTCCGCAATATCCTGCCTTGTCATTGAATAAGGGATGAATGCCGCGCCCTGATAGGTAAAATCCGCAAGGTCGCCGGACATCGCGCCGTATTTTTCTATATTATCGTAAATCTCTGTGCCCGGAAACGGCGTGAGCGCGTGAAAATTGGCAATGTCAGGATTAAGGTCGCACGCAAATTCTATGGTTTTTAAACCGTCTTCAAATGTCTGCCCCGGAATGCCGAAAAGAAAAGGCGTATAAACTGTCAGTCCGGCTTCCTTTGCCGCCTCTACTGCCTTACGCGTCTGCTCAAGGGTTATGCCCTTTCTAATGGTGTTCAAATCTTTCTGCACTCCGCTTTCCGCGCCAAAGAGAATAGCCCAGCACCCCGCCTCCTTAAATGCCTTAAGCAGGGGCAGGTCCACCTGATTGACGCAAGCAGAGGCAAACCATGTAAAATCAAGCCTGCGTTTTTTTATCTCCTGAGTTAATTTCATGGCCCTGTCGTAATCAGCGGCAAGCGTGTCGTCTATGAATTTTATTTCCCTGTAACCCTGTTTAAGGCAAAGCTCAATTTCCTGCATGACATTTTCTATACTGCGATAGCGTATGCCGTGTGTCCGCTCTTTATCAATCTGGAAACAATAGATGCATCTTCTTGTGCATCCCCTTGAGGTGATGATGACAGCCACAGGACGTCTTTTATATGTAGCGGGCGGCGGGATATAGTCGGCAGCGTCTTTTAAAAGCCCGCGCGCGGGAAAGGGCAGGGAGTCAACATCTGTGATAAGGGGACGCGCTGGATTCTTTATAATTTTGCCGCCGTCTCTGAATACAACGCCTTCAACACCCTCAAGGCTTTTGCCCTGAGACAATTTTTTGAGTATTTCAACTACGGTAATTTCGCCTTCACCTGTGACTACTGCATCAATATCCGCTGAATCTGACAGGCACTTTTCCTGCATTGCAATGGGGTAGGGACCTCCGACTGTTGTGAATACGTTTTTCAGGATTTGCCTGATATCCGATGCGGTCTGAACTGCCTTTTTCCACCCGAAGGCTGTTGAGTAAAGACCGATAAAGTCAGGTGTATATTCTGATACATGCCGCAGGATTTCTTTATGGCTCATAAAGCCGCCGTTTAAGAATTTTACGTCATGGCCTGCTTTAAGCATGGATGCGGCAACGTAGAGCGTTCCGAGCGGTTGCCAGTAGTTTATCTGCGAGCCTGCGGTCTTTGAGGAAAAGATATCTTCAGGCGACCACGCGGGGATGATAAGGGCGCATTTCATAATAAAAATTTAGAATATAGAATTCAGAATTCAGGATTCAGAATAACAGCTTCCTGCTTCTCCATTCTGACTTCTGACTTCTGGATTCTGGATACTTTCTTAATTATTCTCTCCGCAGTCTCTATCCCTGCCTCTATGACATGGTCCATGTTGTAATATTTGAACATCCCGCTCCTGCCTGCGATATGCAGGTTTTGGAATCTGCCAAGGTAGCTGCATATCGTGTCATAAGGCCTCTCATAGCCGACTTCAAACAATGGATATGCCTTAGGAATCCTTAAGACCGTACTGTCAACGGCCTCATTCATTTTGATAAATCCCAGCGCATGCAGATTTTTAACGGTCCGGTCTGTCAGCCCTGCATCGTCTGTGTTCCACACCGCATCGCCTTCGGCGCAGAAGTATTCCGCAACAATATGCGTTTTCCCTCGGGGCGCCATTGCAGCGCTCCAGTTTTTCGGCTCATGAATCCTGCCGAAGGATATTTTCTGCTCGGGCAGGTATATCCAGGTCTGGTCTGTAACGCGCTCGCGGTTTAGCATGACAGTCACAATTATGAGGTCTCTGTATTTCAGCTCCGATGCCGCTGAAATTACATTATCCGGAGGCGCGGGATGAAGCATCTGAACCATGGCGGTCAGAGGTATGCTTGATATAAATTCACTGCCCTCAATATCATATATCTGCCTGCAATTGCTGACAACGGCGCTTTTTATCCTGACACCGTCATGGCTCAGTCTTTTGACCGAGCTGCTTGTTGCAACATGATTATTATTTTTGTCTATGGTCTCCCTGAGCCTGTCGGCAATTCTCCCTATGCCTAATGACGGATAGATGAAGCTGTCGGCAAGGGTGGGTATTCCCCTTCCGCTGAATTTAAAGAAAGCATTTTTAATTGCCACGCCAAGCGAAAGCCCCTTGATGCGCTGCGCCACCCATTCGGCGCTAATTCTGCTGCAGTCAAGGCCCCACACCTTTTCGCTGTATTCTTTAAAGTAGATGTCAAACATCTTGCGCCCGAATTTTCCTACTACCCAGTCTTCCAATGAAACGGCGTCAGAGTCTTTTTTAAGACGCCTTACCCGCTCGGCCCCGTAGTCTGATATTATTTTTAATGTCGTAGGTATGCCAAGTCCGAACACGGCATTTAAGGGTTTAAGGGGATAATCAAAGTACCTGTCGTGCATGAAAATCTTGCTCTTGCGCTGTACGGAAATTAATTCTCCGTCTAACAGCTCTCTCACAAAATTCTCAGTTTTTTTGTTTGTTGTGAAAAACCTGTGGCCGCCGAGATCAAAACGGAATTCGCCGTGTATGATAGTCCTTGAGAGCCCTCCTACCGCGCCGCCGCTTTCAAACACCTTAACAGGCAGTCCGGCTTTAGTTAAGACAGACCCTGCGGACAGCCCTGTAAGTCCCCCGCCTAATATGATTATTTCATTTTTACGGTGAGTGAATGCTGCTCCTTTGAAAAACAAAAATACCCTGCAGTTCTAACCACAGTGTATTTTTGTTGGACTATAACC
>JACQZD010000200.1 GCA_016207865.1 Nitrospirota bacterium | reverse complement strand
TTTATTGTATCTCTTGAAGTACGGTCAGGCCCTGCACCTGTTATTATTTCATCAAAACCGTCGCCGTTGATATCTGCGCTTGTGATATTCACACTATATTTATAATAAGATTCTGCTGTAAATTCCTTTGTAAGCGCTGCGCTCCACTGCCCTGCGCCCATTGAGGTGTCAATATCCCATATCCTTATAATACCTGTGTTTGTATTTCCGGCGCCAGGCGCCGTAATCAACTCGGCCACTCCGTCGTCATCTACATCTCCAACTGCTATTTCAACTCCATATAATGTATCATATGCGAGTAATTCTATACCGCTGTCAACCATCTGCTGTGCCGCAGAATCATATGTAAATATCTTTACATATGACGGATTTTCAGGTCCTGCCCCTGTGCCTGTTACAACTTCATACTGTCCATCGCCGTCAAAATCACCGGAGGCTATATTTATACCATATTTATATGTTGCTCCATTATATCCTACTGTAAATCCTACTATTTTACTTCCGGTTCTGTCAAATATATTTACTTCTCCGGGGTTTTGCGGTCCGGGACCTGCGCCTGTAATTATCTCAAAAATACCATCGCCGTCTATATCTCCTGAGGCTACATTTGCACCATATTTATAAGTATTTGCAGTAAATTGCACACCTGTCGGAGCGCCGTCAGAATATACTACATTAACTGTCGCCGGATTAGTTTAGCCGGGACCTGCGCCTGTTATGATATTTTTCTTTACGACTGTTTTCTTTACATATGTACCAGTAAAGCTTATACTGCCGCCGCCTGCTAATGTCTGCGTCTGAGAGGCGGGGGTAATATACCCTATGACATCACCATAAATTATTGCATAAGTGCCCGGAGGGGCATCTGTCGCTGTCATGCTTGTCCCGCTGCCTGAATAAGATGCAGGACCGCTGATTGTAAAAGTTGCTGCTGCACGGTTTGTTGTTACATTTATCGTGCCGTATGCTATTACATTTAAAGTAACAATTATATTAGCCGGGCTTCCGGTTGCGCCGTTTGCCGTTACTGTAATGGTCCCGACATACGTTCCTGCACTAAGTCCGGCCGTATCAACAGATACCGTAACTGTATCCGGCGCTGTGCCTGAATATTTATTCAACGCTATCCAACCGCTGTTGCTTGTTGCATTCCAGTTAAGCGTGCCGCCTCCGGTATTTTCAATCGCAAGCGTCTGCGCTGACGGCGCTGAACCATTTAGAGATGTATAATCCAATGAAGACGGATTTACCGAAAGCACTGCAGGAGGCGGGGTGACCGTAAGCGATATGCTTACAACTTCCGTTACTCCAGACTCAGCCATTACTGTTACCGTCCCTGAATATGTGCCGGCCAAAAGACCTGCAAGATTTATCCCTACATTTATTATAGCTGCCTGAGAGGGAAGGGTTGACCCGGAAGTCTGCGAGAGGGTTATCCAACTGTCACTTGCAGATGCCGTCCAGTTAAGCGTTCCGGTGCCGGTATTGCTTACTTCTACATTCTGCGCCTGAAGACTGCCGCCCTGCTGTCCTTCAAATAAAAGGACCAGCGGACTTACGCCCATCACTGTATATGAATCCACTCCGAAGACATCCACCCTTTCGGCATTCAGTGATGCTATGAAAAGCCTGTTGCTCTTACCAATCGCAATGCCCATCGGGGTTCTCATAGGGCTGATTTCATCATAAATGCTTCCAAGATATACGCCGTTGCCGTCATACACCTGAGCTATATTTTGATAGGAATCCGTTACATATATACTGCCTGCGCCGTCAACATCAACGCCCATCGTCCTTATTAAATATCCTTCACCCTGTCCATAAGAGCCAAAGGTGCGTTTAAATACACCATTCATGTCAAAAATCTGTATCCTTGCACTCTCGGTAATCCCCTGACTTGTCGTGATTACCTTGAGGTCTGAAACTATTATCTCCCCGGCCGCTTCATTTATCGCTATTGATGTCGGAGACTGAAACTGACCATCGCCGCTGCCTGTTGAACCGAATGATGATTTATAGGAACCGTCAGGGTTGTAAATTTTTATAATATTTGACTTTAAATCCGCTACGTATATATTGCCTGTATTGTCAGTTGTAATTGCTGCCGGTGTTACAAATTCGCCATTGCCAGAACCGAGTTTAAATAAAAAGTTTAAATTCCCATCGTATACTTCTACATTATTTGCGCCAGCATTCCCAATAAAAATCCTTCCGCCTGCATCTACGGCAACGCTGATCGGTTTATTAAGAGTCAGAAGTGAAGCAAGGTATGCCCCGTTGTGGTTGTATATATTTAAGCTGTTTTGAGTTGAAGAAACTATATAGAGGTTTTCGCGCGCATCAAGCGCCAAGGCCGTAGGAGCGCTTGTTGAAACCGCCTGGAGCTTTGTAAAGGCAGGAGCAACTGCCTGCGAATAACTTGCGAAAGAAAGCAGAAAAATGCTGAAAATAGCTGAAATTATTAGGAATTTTGCAATGTTATGTATTGATTTGGTTTTCTTCATGGTTATTTAGCTCCATCTTTAAATTAAGCAAAAATAATACCAAAGGTGAAATAAAAATTAAAAAGATAAAACCAATTAAAAAATAAGGGAAAAACCTGCCTGTTGCAAATTTTTACAGTCGCTCTGTGCGTTAAATAGCCAAAATTATGTGTGTTTTCACACTCTTTTATATATGCTATGCTGTATAAAAGTAGTGGTATAATATATTAGGGCAACTGAAAACTATTTTAACACAACTTAAAATTAAAATTCTATGGAAACATCATCAGAAGACGTAAGAATAGCAAAAGACTTAGTTCAGGTTTTTATTAAAGCAAAGAAGACCCTCAAACTATATCCGGACAACAACCCGATTTATGCAAAAACTTTGGATAATATCCATGCAATGTTTGTTGATTTTTTCAATTACAAAAATGAACTTACCTTAAAAATAAAACAGAATGATATCTTCTTCGGTTCCGAGCAGGTATACCATAATCCCGGAAAAGATAATAATCTGGCCCTCTTTTTTTTCAAGGACGGACTTCGTGAATTAAGTTTTAAAAAAGGGCTGTCAAAAGAGGAGCTGGAAAATTTTTTGAAGATTATTGCGCTGGATTTTGACAGAGAGGCTGTTGACGACGATATAGTCACACTGCTCTGGGAAAAAGACTTTAAAAGCATAAAATATCTCGCTGATGAAGCCTTCCTGCTTGAGGAGGAAGACTACGAAATAAAGGCGCTTACAGAGATAAAAAATAAGGCGCCTGATGTGGACATGATATTAAAAGCCTATACAGACTCATTCAGCGCAAAAGACATAAGAGATATTTCAACGGCCGACCTGACTGATAGAGACATTCAACTGCTTATAAACGAAAAAACAAAGGATATTGCGGACAAAACCGGAAAACTTTTACAGATTTTATTTGAGATGCTCTCTCTGGCGGAAAACACAACTGAACTTGAAGATGTTATCCATGCCTTTAATGCTATTATTTTATATGCCATTAAATACAGAGATTTTTCAGTTTTTGTAAACATCATTAAAAAAACAAAAGAAGCTGCGGAAAACCCCTCAACCCCTGATAATATCAAACACCATTTGAAGCTGCTGCTGTCAATCGTTAACTCTGAAGAGATAATCAAACAAGTAGGCGGAATGCTGGACTCTGAGGAAAAAACAGATGAAAATATTTTAGATGAATACCTGGGGCTTCTGGGTAAAAATGCCGTAACCGGCTTCATCTCGGTTTTGGGCACGCAGGAAAGCATCCACGGAAGAAAAAAAATTATCAATATACTCATCCGTCTCGGTAAAACAGATATCTCGGTATTTGCGGCAGGGCTCAAGGACCCGAGGTGGTATGTTGTTAGAAACATCATTTATATCCTCAGCCAGATCGGTGATAATAAAGCGGTGGAATATTTGCTGCCGATGGCAAAACACACAGATGCGAAAGTAAGAAAGGAGCTAGCAAATGCATTTGGCGACTTTAAAAATCCGGCCTCAATACGCATATTAAAAGATTACCTCAATGATGCCGATGCTATGGTACGAAAGGCTGCGGTGAAAGCCCTCAGCGGCATGGGCGTTGAAACTGTCAAGGGAATAATCATTGCTGCTATTACAGAGAAAAACTTCTCGGACCGGTCACTTGATGAAAAAAGGGAATTTTTTCAGGCTCTGTCCTGCTGGAATAACACTGACACGGTTGCATTTTTAGTAAACCTCCTGCAGAAAAAGTCATTTTTAAACTTACTGCAGGATGCCGAAAGCAAGGCATGTGCGGCATATGCTCTCGGGTTATTGGGGAATAAAGACGCCCTCCCGGCCTTATACAAACTCAGGGACTCAAAGAACAGCCTCCTGAGGGATTATGTAAGCGCCGCAATTAAGAAGATAGAATATGGCAGCTAAAGAAGATATAAGCATCACCAGGATTTCAAAGGATATAATAAACCAGCTTGCCGTTGTCATAAGAAACGCCCAGATTCACGCGCCGAATAATGTCGCCGTTCTGACCGCCGTTGATAAGTTCACCTCCATGATAAACCCTTTACTGTCAGATTCCAGGGAAACATTCACGCTTGAGCTGCTCGGAGAATTCTTTTATGTAAACGACATGCGGATAAGCTACCCCATGGAATATCTCCTGAATTTTGCTTTTCTTATCAGCGAATTTAAAAAACGGAAAATGGGCGGGATGAAAATAACCGGTCCGCTCAATTCTGAAGATATGCAGATATTTCTCAAAGCATTTATATCTTCAGCATTATCCTACGATCCGTTTAAAACCCTTTCAGACGGCATTCTTGACATCAAACAGCTTGATGTAACTTCACCGCAAAAAATTAAAGAAGACAAGGCAGACATTGGGGAAGAGTCTAATATAAGAAAACAGGTTAAGAAGACATATTTCAATGCCGTTTCCTATACCAAGGGTTTCATGAACAAGTTAAGCTCGGGAGAAACAATAAACATCAAAAAGGCAAAGAGGATTGTTGAATCAATGGTGGACCTGATACTGCATGAGGAAGAACTGCTTTTAGGCATGACCGCCATAAAAAATTATGATGAATATACCTATCACCACTCTGTTAATGTAAGCATTCTCTCTGTGGCCTTCGGACAGCGGCTCGGCTTAAGCAGAAATGCGCTCACGGAACTCGGGCTTGTTGCGCTTTTCCATGACACGGGGAAGGTGGAGGTACCGCCGGAAACACTTAACAAACCGTCCGAGTTAAATGAAAATGACTGGGTGGTAATGAAAAAACATCCTTTCTGGGGCGCAAAGACAATACTGAAACTGAAGGGGCTTGATAATATATCTCTCAGAAGCGCCATTGTTGCCTTTGAGCATCACCTTAACTATGATATGTCAGGTTATCCAAAGGTTTCTCCGCCCTTTGAACCTGATTTCTTCTCAAAGATAGTCAGCCTTGCAGACGGTTATGATGCAATGACGTCAGCAAGAGTTTATTTAAGAATTCCGACCGCGCCTAACGATGCAATCAGCGCCATGGTGAAAGGGGCGGGCACGCAGTATGACCCCGTTCTGGTTAAATTCTTCGCAACTATGGTCGGTGCACTCCCCGTCGGCTCTCTCGTCCTTCTTGATACAAAGGAATTCGGTATTGTGTTTAAAAGCAACACCGTGCTCAGCAATAGGCCAATAGTTTTAATACTTGTAGACAGCAGCGGCAATAAAATCAAAGGCCTTATGGCCGACCTCGCGGAAAAAGACAATAATGGAAAGTACCTGAGAACTCCGATTAAAACCTTAGACCCAAATAAATACAACATTGACCTTGCCGAATATCTGTTATTTGAAGGTATATAAATAAGCAGCCGCTAATTACCCGGGTTTTTAGAAACCATTTCCAATTCATAGCGGGCCTCTGAATCATTAGGATTAAGAAAGACCGCGTATTGAAGCGTTTTCATAGCTTCGTTTATACGATTTTGGGTTTTGTAAGCAATACCAAGGTTGTAGTATGCGTTCTGATAACCGGGCCGTAACTCTATCGCGGCACGAAATTCTCTAATTGCATCATCAAAAAAACCTTTTCTTCCGTAAGCAATGCCGAGGTTATTATGTGCCTCGGGAAAATCGGGTTTAATACTAATGGCAGTTAAGTATTCATAGATCGCCTTGTCAAACCGCCCTTGTTTATAGTATTCAAAGCCGAGATTATTATGTGCCGCAGGGAAATCATACTTAAATTTAACAGCCGCCAGAAACTCGTTAATAGCCTCTCCAACTCGTTTTTGTCTCCCATAGGCAACTCCGAGATTATTGTGTGCTTCGTGATAATCGGGTTTAATTCTAATAGCAATTGAATACTCCTGGATAGCCTCATTAAGCAGCCATTTTTTCCCATAGGCAAAGCCAAGATTATAATGAGGACGTGGTTTTAACGGACTTTTTCCGGCAATATCCTGCCATAAGGTGATTTCATCCTTCCAGACGGCATTTCTCTGGTAAGAGGCGAAGGAGAGCACGACAACAGAATCAGCAAGCAGAAAGACTGTGATGCGTAATGCGTGACGAGAGGGAAAGGATGAAGGTTGAAGGATGAAGGATGAAAAACGAAAGACAAGATAAAAGACAGCGCTGACAAAGGCAATTATTAAGCCAATGCTCGGCAGATATACCCTGTGCTCAAAGATT
>JACQZD010000005.1 GCA_016207865.1 Nitrospirota bacterium | reverse complement strand
TAAGGACATTACCCTTGACCCTTTCACCATCCTTTTCCATAAAGATATTCCTCCTCCTTAAATGGAGAGTCTGTCATGATACAAAACAAAAAATCATTAAAGTCGTGTTGTGTTGCTACCACCCGTAACTGAATGGTTACTAATTTTGTTTAATTGCCCTGATATTAATGGGAACTTTCGGTGTATTACTGTAAATCTGCAAGCAAAATTCACCCTTCTTGATGTAAAATAGGCGGAATCTTAATGGCATAAAAGGAGGAGTTATGTTAAAAGGCTCTATTGTTGCAATAGTTACACCGTTTAAAAACGGCAAGGTTGATGAAAAGGCGCTCGGGGATTTGATTGAATGGCATATTGCCGAAGGAACAAACGCCATTGTCCCGTGCGGCACTACCGGAGAATCCGCCACTCTGGATTATGAAGAACACTACAGGGTGATTGAGATAACAGTCAAGGCTGTCAATAAGCGGGTGCCGGTCATTGCAGGCACAGGCGCAAACTCAACTGATGAAACAATAATGATTACTGAAAAGGCAAAAAAGTTAGGCGCGGATGCCGCACTGCTTGTTTCTCCATATTACAACAAGCACACTCAGGAAGGGCTTTACCAGCATCATAAAAAAATCGCTGAGGCGGTTGACATACCGCAGATTTTATACAATGTCCCAGGACGCACGGCAGTAAATATGCTTCCGCCTACGGTTGCAAGGCTCGCAGAGATTAAGAATATTGTGGGCATCAAAGAGGCCACAGGCGACATGAAACAGGTAAGTGAGGTGATACGCCTCTGCGGAGACAGGATGGCTGTTATATCAGGCGATGACTTTACGACATTGACCCTGCTTGCGCTCGGAGGAAAGGGCGTAATCTCTGTTTCTGCAAACGTAGCGCCAAAGGATGTCGCTTCCATGTGCAAGGCGTGGGACGCAGGCAATTTACAGGAAGCAAGGAGGCTTCACTTTAAGCTTGAACCCATAAATCAGGCCATGTTCATAGAGACAAACCCAATTCCTGCAAAGACCGCATTAAGCATGATGGGAAAGATTCAGGAAGAGTTCAGACTTCCGCTTTGCCCGATGAGCGATGCAAACAAAGAGAAATTGAAAAAAACGATCGCGGACTACGGGCTTTTAAAGTAAGTTGACAGTCGTTTGTTTTTCTACTGTCAATGGTCAACTGATAACTGTTAACTGTCTGTTCTAAAGGTAGTTTGTTCTTGCCGTTGTTTTCTAACTGTCAATGGTCAACTGATAACTGTTAACTGTCTTTAAAGTTACGGCACCTGTATCTGATCGCTTGTCTCAATGTTCAGTCCCGGGTCATAGACATAGCCGCTTTTTGTAACATTCTGCACTGTCAAGGTGTAAAGGCCCTGTTGTGTGGAGTTAAGCCTGAAGGAAGCCATTCCACCCGAACCGGTAATAAGTGTCTGGACTGATGTTTGTCCGTCCGGTTTTGTCCATTGGGCCGTAACAGAAGCTCCGGCTATTGCCTGCATAGCCTCGTTGTAGATTTGAACTTGTCCCTGCACCTTGTAAGTTCCGCGGTAGGTCAACCTAATGCTGTTGACAAAAACGGCAGGCAGAGTATCGCTGAGTGTGAAAAATACTCCGGAAAATGCACCCCAGTGTCCTTTGTTGTCCTGCGCGCGCACCAGCAATAAGTGCTTGCCCGGAGCAAGTCCGGTTGTATTAACATTGGCTGTGACCGGTTCAACTACTTCGTCAAATATGCCGTCGCCTGCCGCCATCGGCTGTGGTGTACCGCCTACAGTGGGAGGCAGGTCAATGTAGTATTCAGCAGCTGAAACCGGCATTGCACGGTCAGGCACAATAGCCGGAAAATCCGGGTCTGCCAGCCAGCCTGTTTTTGTGTCGTTTGCTGTCGCATTAAGCACGACTGTGCCTCCCTGCGGCACATCAGCCGGCGCTGCGGTGACCTTCAGCGAGTCGGGCCCGCGCGTGACTTCATAAGGGTCAGGGGAAACGCTCTTTGCGGCGTAAATGAACGCCGGCATATTCAGGGAGATTTCATTCAGCAGTTCAGTGCAGGAGGACGGCTGGCTTGAGCCTAACTCAAATGTATATCCTGCTATGTTGAGTTCCTCGTAGGCCCAGTCCTCGGTAGCGCCTGCGGCAGGATACCAGTCGTCACTCATTAGGGATGTGTAGCCGTTGTAGCTTATGTACTTGTCGGCGAGCGCTGATAAGCCGGGTTTGTCAGGCGGAACCATGTTCCACGGCGGCAGTGAGTATCCATTGCCCCACGGCCATACTACATAATGTCCTGACTGGTGAAGCGTAATCATGCTTCCGCTTGTGTCTGCCGGGTCAGGAAAAATGGCGCGCAGTGCGTCGGAGATTGCCTTTGTTTCAGGCTCTGACTCTACAGCCGGTCCGCGGTAAGTTCCCGAGCAGGCGCTGGCACTTGACCCGGGACCGCCCCAGTTGGATGCAAAATTGCGGTTAATGTCAATGCCCCATAAACCGGGGTTGCTGCAGCCGTCGTCGTTGTCAATATTTTTTCTCCAGTATGCGCCTGTTTCAGCCATCATCCTGCCGTCGGGGTTGCCCATGGGAACTATGTATATATCGCGCCGGTCTATGAGCCATGTGGCATCAGCATTAGTACCGTAACCGCTGAGCAGCCAGTCGGCAAAAGCCATTGCCGCCTCTGCCCCGGCCATCTCAATAGCATGAATATTGCCTATCAGGAAAAAGGCAGGCTTGGGTCCGGGTATAGCCTGATTTGTCAGTTTGAGCATCCACAGGTCATATCCTGATACTCCTCCGGTCTGTATTTTTTGCCAACTGTCGCCTATGTCAATCACCTGCGCAAGCGTTGGATAGGCGGACTGATAAGCTGACAACGCGGTTTCAATCTCAGCCGGTGTGCGGTAGCAGGTATAACCCGGCGGCGACTGCACCTGTGAGGTGCGTTCATATTCAATTTCAATTCGGATTCCCTGCGCCTGAAGTTCTGCAAGTTCTCCGGACGATAAAATCGCAACAACATATCCCTGTCCCGGAGGCGCATCCAGCAAAGTAAATCTGCCGGCAAGCTCTGCCTTTTCAGCCCATGTTGAGTAAGGGATGCGGACAACTATTGGCCCGTTTTGAGAGGTCATAGCATCCTGAGATGCCATGCCATATGACGGCGTCAGCAGTAATAAGAAGAGGAACAAAAAAAGCGGGAAATTAATGCGCTTCGTAACTGCCTCCTTTTAAAAATTTATTCAGCCAAAAAGAGTATCTGTTGAGAGGATTATAGAATAATAATAGCATGTAATCAGCGGATTTTCAATCAGGATAAAGCGTAGTTTGTTTTGCCTTTCAGTTTTTAACTCATAACTTTTAACTTATAACTCTTAACTCTTAACTGTCTACTGTCTTTTCTAAAGGTAGTTTGTTCTTGCCGTTGTTTTTCTACTGTCAACGTATAAGGTAACAGATGGTTTAAGATGCGGGAATAGACGGGAAAGAGCGTGTTAAGTTGGGAAATAATAAAGATAAAAGGGTCTTTTTGGCTTAAAATTTTAGTTTGAGAAATTTTAAGCATTTTCGCTGTTTTTAACAGGAGGTTTGAGAAATTTTATTTCCCTTAAAATACCCCTTAAAAGCTCCTTAACTTATTATAAAATAATAATTTT
>JACQZD010000205.1 GCA_016207865.1 Nitrospirota bacterium | reverse complement strand
GTTAAAAGTTACGAACGCCGGTTCAAATGCATAAATCCTGATCCGCTGATTGAGATATTTCGATGCAATAAGAGAATAAGCACCAACATTGGCCCCAATATCAAAGAAAACATCCCCGTTAAGCGGTCCTATCCGGTAAGGGAAGCCGGATATCATTACACTGCTGTTTCTGATATTGACTTTTCCCCTGAATTCAGGATTTTCCCACGGCCCTGAAATCCCGACAGTAAAATTACCCTGTCCGCGCACTGATTCAACGACCCTGCTTATGGACCGCAGATGTTCTAAGTTCATTTTGCCTTCAAGCGCGATATCATAGGATTGTCCTACTTTGGCCGCGCCGGATACAGTTATCTCGGCATCTTTCCCTTGAAGTAAAAATGGTTTTATTGTCAGCTCTTTTCCGGAAAGAGCAAAAACCGCGTCACCTTTATTTTTAATGTTATATCCGTAGAGGCTTATGTTTACATAGCTGAAACTTGAGTCCATGTTAAGATTGTCCCCGCGTTGTTTTAAATGCACGTCTCCTTCAAGGGAAACGGACAGGTCTCTGGGCGCGTCCTCAAAAAGTTCCGACAGGAGAAAATCATAGCTTCCTCTTTTAAAACTAACGTCTATATCCCAGTAAGGCGGGCCGGAGAGAACGCCGGCGGCGTTTACGTCAACGGTGTTTTCAATAAAACTGCCTTTGACAAGAAATTTGTTGTTTTTTAATTCTCCTTTGATAATTCCCCTGCCGATGCCGGCATTTCTTAAACTGCTCTCAAGAATATTCAGAGAAAATTTCGCTTCCGGATTTTTCAGCGTGCCTGAACATTTAATATCGGCGCCTAATTTTCCGTTGATATTTGCCGCTACATAACCGGACAACCCGGTTAAAGGCGTTAGGTCCCGCAGTTCAATACCGTCAGAGTAGATTGAGGCATCAAATCTTTCATCAAAATACAAAGTTCCCTTTGCGTGAAGCCGGGAGAGTCCCTTGTTGAGCTCTGCCGACGGGAAATATATTTTTTGTGGAGAAAGCTCAGCCCTGATGACGGCATGGTCCACTATCTGGGTTAAAACCATCCCGTTGTCAAGGGAGATGTCTCCGTTTCCGCTGAAATTTTTTGCGTCGCCGTTAAAATAAAGCTGTCCGCTGACAGAGCCTTTTACCGGAATCGCAGTAAATGATTTCTTTACGGCTGATTTGTAAATTGCAGCTATTAAAGTTTCCGCCTCGGCGTTTTTGATTGCTGCCTCCGCGTTATAGTACGGGCTGTCAAAAGAGAAAAGTTCTTCAGCCTTCCTGAAATTAATACTGCCTGAAATGTCATAGACCGGAGTCTTGTCTTCAGATTGTCCTTTAGGGCAATTCTCAATTTTCAGCGACCTGACTAAAAGTGATTTTATGCTGTAAATTATATCCCCGGATGCCGATGTGAACGGAATGCCGTTGACGCTTCCTGCTCCTGCGTCAATTCTGCCGGAAATTACCGGGTCCTCAGTGCTGCCCGTACCCTTGCCCCTGAATCTGATTTGCGCGGTTAAGCCGTCATAATAAGGCGCTGTAAGATCCGATGCGTCCCTGTTTATGAGGTCCAGTCCCAGATTGAGTTTTTCAGTGTTGAAATCTATACTGCCTTTAATGAAAAGGTCGGATTGAGCAGTGGAGAACCTGGCATTGTCAAATGTAATGGAATTATCTTTGAGCGCAAGCTTCCCCTTAATGCTCTTTAGCCTGTCTGTTAATTCAGGACCGTTTTTTGAGGTATTAATATAGCTCACTGACGCCTTAAGGTCAAAGTCCCTGTCATATATTTTTGTAAGTTCAAAGTTTCCGCTGATTTTACCCCTTGGAAACGGCGGCTCCCACTCTATGAATTTTAAAAATTCAGGACTGTCAATGTCTTTCACATCGGCAATTACATAGTAATCACCCTCAGGGATGGAAAGATTCGCGTTGCCTTTGAGTTCGCCGTTATAAGTATGCGCGGTAAAATCCTTAAGGCTGAACTGCCTGTCTGAATATTTTAAGGCCCCTGAAATATCGTCCATTGGCAGGCCTCCGAACATGCCGTTTTTAAGCGTTACGCCGGCTTCTCCCGACAGGTCAGGGTAAATTCCCTGAATTTTTCCGTCAAAAGATACCAGGCCCGAGACTGTGTCTTCTGCTTTGAGCAGTTCCATCAAAGTCTCAAGATAGAGCCAGCCGGTTGCTTTTAAATCCATGCGGACCTTTAATCCTGAATCAGGGATAAGGTTAACAGTGCCGTTTAGAGACAGCTCGCCGTCCCTGCCTTTTTTCAGATTGAAAAGCTCTTTAATTGTTGTGATGAGTATTTTTGCCTTCGCTGAAAAACTGCCCCACTGTGTTTTGCCGGCGGCAGAAGTATTTACAGCTCCTTCGGCATTGACGGCAGAACCTGAGGACAAGATATTAAGTCCTGAAAATTCAAATTTTTCTCCGTCTGTATTAATCATCCCTTCAAGACTTCCTTTAATCTCAGGAAGGCCGGGGGGGGTTAACCGGACATCTTTAAGTGATAATCCGATGGAGATAAAATTTTTCACTGTTATATTTGAAGAAAGTTCGCCGCCGGTTATGACAGTCCCGGGTACGGTGTCCGACAAAGTAAATTTACCGTCGGTTATTTTTGCGCTTTTTAGTTTTACTGTAATATCCTCGTCCTGCTTTTCAGAAAGGTATTTTTTGACTGAGTTTATGACCGCGGCAAGTTCTTTTTTTTCTATCGTCAGCTCAGGCTCCCTGACAGTCAGCCTTCTTATCCTTATTTCCCTGAATAACAATCCTGAGAATTCAGTATATGCGCGGATTTTTGTAACAAGCAGCAGCCGGTCCCCGTTTTTGTCAAAGACCTTAAGCCCCTTTGCCTGCAAATAAAGAGGGAAGAGATTTATGGCAGCCGAATCAATGATTACCCTTTCGCCTGTTGCCTGCTCAAGCACGGGGAGGATAACCCTCTTTATGGAATTTGACAGGTACGGCCCTCTGAGCAGGAAAAAAAGAAGACCTATGGCTAATACGACAGCGCCGGACAGTAACAGACGTCTGGATAATTTATTTTGCAATCAAAAGCTCCTATAATTTAAAGAAAGTTAAGAGTTATGAGTTAAGAGTTAAGGAACTATTAACTTCGGGTTAAATTATTTATGAAATTACTGTATATTACATGAATAAAAAATGATGCGTCAATTAAGGTTGTTATCCATCGGGATTGTACTGATACTTATTTCACCTGCCTGCAGCAGGCCTGTGCCGTCGGACACCGCCCTCGGAGAGGTTGATGTGTCAGGGGAGCCGGAGCAGACAGCAGTACAAAATAATGAAACAATTGCCATAAATCAGGGAAACGGCGAATTTCAGCTTAAACCGCTTGCGGAATATTCCATAAGCGCCGTTGTCATAGGCAAGAAGTCCTATTCATCCGGCTGGCAGGGAAGCCTTGCGCCGGTGGATATTGCGCTTGCATGGGGGAGGGTGGCAGCGCCTGATTCGTCAAAATATATCAGATTCAGCCAGTCTGACAGGTGGTATTACTATAAATATGAGGACAAGGCCCCGTTCGGCGAACCCTACATCATTGCACATTCAAGCAATAATCACATAATCCCTGCAAATAAAAATATCCTGCTGTCTGTAAAATCCTTTAAAAAAGGCGACAAGGTCACGCTCACAGGCATTCTTGTCGGCGTGAGGGGCAAAGATGAAGGCGCGGATGTACGGTGGAACAGCAGCTTGAGAAGGAATGATACAGGGGACGGCTCCTGCGAGGTTTTTTATGTGACAAAAGTTACGAGGGCGGGGTATGTATATGAATAGGATTGACTCAAGGTGTATTTCTTGCTTATGCATCAGCAGGCATAAACGCCTTCAAAATCTTTAGAAAGCAACCTGCCGACAGGCAGATTATTATATGTCATGTTGCAAATTTTAAGCTTTTTGCTTATGAACTTATATTTAAAGCAACATGACTTTAAAGGTGTTGCTCTAAAGTTTTTTCAGGCATTCATGCCTTTATGTTTTAGAGAGATTTTTCAGGTTTAAATCGTATTACTCAAAAATTTGTTCCACAAATTTTTGCCGGGGGTGTAGCTCAGTTGGGAGAGCGTCTCGTTCGCAACGAGAAGGTCAGCGGTTCGATCCCGCTCACCTCCATTTTTTTGAATATAAGAATTAGAGTGTGGGGCGTGGAATACCACGCCCCCTGCTGCTTTACCGTTTGACTAATTTGAATATTTAGCGTAATATAATGTCATACGATGTAATTCATCCGTTGAAAAGGAGTTTGCCATGCCTACTGTTCAAAAAAGCATCAGGATTCAGGAAAAGACGCTTAAACAAGTTGAGAACATTGCCCGTGAATCCGGCAGGGAATTTTCTGCTGTAGCAAATGCATTGCTTGAAGAAGCAGTAAAAATGCAGCGCTGTCCGGGCATAATTTTTACTGAGGGCACTTCCGGGCGCAGGGCGAGGATTGCAGGTACAGGCATAGAAGTATGGGAGATTATTGCAGCTTATAAAGGGGTAGACAGGGATATTAATCGTCTGCGTGAGGCCTATCACTGGCTTGCCGAGCAGCAGTTGCGTTCCGCTGTTGGTTATTATAAGGCATATCCTGAAGAAATTAACCGCCTTATAAAGCAGAACGAAGAACTGACCAGAGAAGTTGTTTATAAAAAATATCCATTTCTCTCAAGAGATATTCGTTGAAATATTACATTGATGAGGACATCAGCCCGACAATTGCAGAAATCCTGAAAAAACATCATATAGATGCCATAAGTGCTTATGAAGCCGGAATGGCACAAGCTGCCGATATAGAGCATCTTCGGCGCGCTGCATCTGAAAGAAGATGTCTTATAACCCGCAACAGGAATGACTATATCCGCTTAACTGTGCAGTTCTTTAACGAGCATCTCCCGCATAATGGAGTGCTGATAATTCCCTATACGCTCCCCGGCGATAAATTCTCTTTCATAGCGAAAGCCATTATTAAATATGACTCAAAACACCCGCAAGATTCCTTAGAGCCGTATACTTTTGATTTTCTTGAAGCAAAGTTTTTATTTGAGACGCTGACTAAAGGGCGGGGCATGGCTATGACAAGCCCCACCTGTTTAAAGTCTTCATTCCGTGCCTGATACGGAATCCAGTTCAATAATCTGTCATGCTCCGATTTAATCGGGGCATCCAGATTTTCTTCTCCTCAAAAAATTCCTTGCTCCCAATACCGCCCCGCCGGTTAAGAAAAGGATGGAGCTAATGGGTTCAGGAACAACATTTGTCAATAGTTTTTATAAAAATTTATAGGTGCTATAAGAATTTTTAATAGTGCGAATTCAGTGATTAATGGCTTGACAATAATGATAAAATAAATTATCATTAACTTAATCATGATTTTTTTATACAGGCGAGCTTTTAAAAAGTTTGTTAAGAAACAAACCAGAGCGTTTCAGCTTGTTATTGAGGATGAAACTGAGACGATAAAAAGCAGCCCTGATATCGGAGAGGCAAAAAAAGGTGATCTCTCAGGATTCAGGGTGTATAAATTTAAGTTCCAGAGACAGGAATACCTGATTGCGTATAAAGTGCAGAGTGACAACATGGTGTTTTACATGATAGGTACTCATGAAAATTTTTATCGTGAACTTAAGCAATATATAAAGGAGGTTGAATAGCTATGATAACTGCAGAAAAAGTATATAAAGAAATTTTGAGCTTGCCGGTCAAAGAAAGAGAAAAATTATTTACTGTAATAGCAAGACGGGGTTTTGAAAAAGAGTTTTATACACATGACGAAGTATTTAGTGATATAAGGGAAATGCCCTTTATAATCAGGGAGGCGGCAGAATATCTTGAAGTGGCTGAAATAACAGTAAGAAGGTGGGCAAAAGAGGGCATCCTGAAATCAAAAAAACTTGGTAAGAATATAGTGTTTGATGCGGATGTATTAAAAGAATTTAAAAGAAAAAAACGCTTTGTTTTGTCAGGGTAATGCATTAGTGAATTAAACTGCATTAAGAATAAATTGCTTAAAACATATATCCTTAAAAAACTTCTTCTTTTAATCCCCCTTCTTCTCGGTATTACTTTCATCACCTTTGCGCTGATAAAGGCTCTGCCCGGCGACCCGGTGACATCCCTTGCGGGAGAAAGGGCAAATCCGGAGACGATAGAACGCATCAGGCGGCAGATCGGAACTGACAAAAACTTTATATCACAGTTTGCGGGATATGTAAGTCTTATTGCAAAAGGCGACCTCGGCAGGTCTTATTACACTCAGAGACCCGTGGCTCAGGATATAGCAGAGAAGTTTCCTAACACGCTTAAGCTTGCAATAGTGGCAATGCTTATAGCGGCGCCGGCAGGCATTGTGTTTGGAATCATCTCAGCCGCAGGCTCAGGGAGGGAAAATTTCCTTGGAAATTTTCCCTCCTTTGTTTCAATCGGCGGTATAAGCATCCCTGTATTCTGGCTGGGGCTTATATTGATGTACATTTTTTCATTTTACTTGAAATGGCTGCCGCCCTCCGGCACAGGGGATTTCAGGTTTTTAATTTTGCCTGCCGTGACGCTTTCCCTGCCTGCCGGGGCATCTATCGCACGGATTTTAAAGACAGCAATGCTTGAAATTTCAGGACAGCCTTTTATAAAAACAGCCAGGGCCAAGGGACTGAAGGAAAATGTAATATGGTTCAGGCATGTGCTTAAAAATGCAATGATACCGCTTGTGACTATTATAGGGCTTGATTTCGGGAGCTATCTTAACGGCGCAGTCCTTACAGAGACAATTTTCGGATGGGACGGCATCGGCAGGTTTACGATGGAGGGGATTATCAAGAGAGACTATCCGGTTGTGATGGGCTGTCTTTTAACGGGCACAACGGCATTTATTTTGATAAACATGTTTGTTGATCTGTTATACCGCTATATTGACCCGAGGGTGAAGTATGAGTAGGGAAGTTAAGAGTTAAGAGTTAAGAGTTAAGAGTTAAGAGTTAAGAGTTAAGAGTTAAGAGTTAATGCCTGCCGGTTTGGCAATTATGCATGATGGGTTAAGGAATAAGGCATAAAAAAAGCTGAAAAATGGGAAGTAAAACAGCAATTGCGAGTTTGATATTAATAACATTGGCATCTGTTTTTGCGCCTTTGCTCACGGACTATGATCCGATAAGAATTGACCTTGACAGCATCAAAGAACCCCCAAGCTTTAGTCATCCCTTTGGCACTGACAACAAGGGCAGGGATATTTTAAGCCGTATCCTTTACGGAGGAAGGCTTTCAATTGGCATCGCTGTGACAGCAGGGGTTATATCCCTCTGTTTGGGGCTTACCGTCGGTCTTATTGCAGGTTATTTCGGCGGCAAGATAGATATGGCGCTTATGATGCTTGTGGACCTTATACTTTCGTTCCCTTCTCTTCTTCTCGCAATCGGCATATCTATTGTTTTCCCACCCGGAATTTTTACTGTTGTTATAGCTATTACGGCTGTTGGCTGGGCTTCATTTGCAAGGCTGATAAGAGGAAATGTTCTGAGTCTCAGGGAGTGCGCTTATATTGATTCGGCAAGGGCGCTTGGATGCTCTGATGCAAGGATTATAATAAAGCATATTATTCCAAATTGCATGCCGCTTAGTTTTATTGTGTTAGGGCTTAAATTGGGGGGTTACCTGCTTACGGAATCAGCGCTGAGTTTTCTCGGTCTCGGCGCGCAGCCGCCAATGCCGACGTGGGGGTCCATGATAAGCCTTAACAGAATATATATTTTATCGGCGCCGTGGATGGTGATATTTGCGGGACTGGCAATATTTACAACAGCAGTCTGCTTCAATATGCTCGGAGACGCGCTAAAAGATAAGTGGGAAGTAAGAATTGAGAAGTAAGAACTGAAGGATATTTTTTTAAGTTCTCACTTTTTAGTTCTAAGTTCTTAGTTTTACGACTATCCGCCTGCGGCTATCCGTTCCTCTTCTTCCTGACGGGTCTTACAGTCAATGCATAAAGTAGTGACAGGCCTTGCCTCAAGCCGTTTAATGTCAATGGGATTAGTGCATTCCTCGCAGGTACCGTAAATTCCCACGTCTATCCGGTCAATTGTTTCGTCTATTTTTTTCAAAAGCATCCGCTCCCTGTCTCTTAACCTGAGCATGAAGTTCCTGTCTGTTTCAGCAGTAGCCTGATCGCCCATATCAGGGAAGTTTATCTCTCCCGGAAGACTGTTTAAGGCCTCTTCAGCCTCTTTAAGCAGCATTTCTTTTTGCGCTATGAGACTCTTCTTAATCTCAAGTATCTTCTTTTCCCTCAGCGATAGTTTGCCGGAGCTTTTGGCAGGGGCTTTTTTGACTACTGAAGATTTTTTGCCCGCAGA
>JACQZD010000204.1 GCA_016207865.1 Nitrospirota bacterium | reverse complement strand
GGTGGAGGAAGATTAGGCGCATATTAGGCGTTGAATAAGGGGGCTGAAAAAGGTTAAAATATTTTAAATGTTTTATGATGTTGCAGGGGCGTTAAGGCGCTTTTACAGATTCTTTAGAAGCGCAAAGATGACAGCGATTATAATCTCTGCCCTTCTTCTGCTTTTTTTTTCCGGCTTAATCATCCCCCAAAAGATTTTTTTCCAGTCAAAGGCGCAGTATGATGTCTGGAAGGCGGGGAATCCAATACTGTCATGGATTATTGAAGCGCTTCGTCTTAATGAAGTTTATGTCGCCCCGATAACAATTTTTTTTATGTCGCTTTTTTTCCTTAACCTGATTGTGGTTATAAGCCAGAGGGTGCCGCTTATTTTAAAGAAGGCATTTATAATTAAAAGCATTCCGCTTATTGATGCGGAGGCAGTCAAGAATGACGCAAATACAAAGTCTTTTATAATCCCGGAAGACAAGGCAAAGGAGGCCCTGTCAAAGATAAAAGTTTTTCTTAGAAAAAGATTATGGTCTGTGATTGATGGAGACTCAAGTAATGCGTTTCTTGCGGTTAAGAACCGTTATTCACCTATAGGTTTTTTATTTTTTCATCTCAGTTTTTTATTGTGCCTGACAGGCGGGCTTCTTGTTATGTATACGAGATTTTCAGGAGAGCTTATTCTTACTGAAGGGCAGGAATTTTATGCGGACCTTCGGGCTTTCAGAAAGATTACGAGGGACCCGAAGATTTTCAAGGCCTTGCCGCCTGTAGGCATTTTTCTTGAAAAGGTTGTGCCCCGGTATGAGCGTGATAAGGCAACAGACCTTACTGTGCGGATGAAAGTGCGTTATGAAAATGACGTAAAGGATGAGATAATAAAAATTAACGAGCCGGTGACACGCGGCGCAATGTCTATTATGGCGCAGAATATCGGAGTGTCGCCGCTTTTTGTATTAAGGGCCGATGACGGCAAAGAGATAGCAGGAGGCTATTTCAGCCTGAATGTTTTTGACGGAGAGGAGGACTCCTTTGAATTTGAGAATATGCCGTATAAGCTTCATGTCAGGTTTTATCCTGATTACGAAAAGAAAAACAATAAGGAGTACACGCTTTCCAAGGATATAAAAAATCCGTTTATCCATCTTACAATACTGCAGGAAGGGCTTGTTGTGTATGAAAATACCATCGGCAAGGGTCAGGGGGCAAAATTTGATTCCATGAGTGTATCTTTTGAAGATGTGCGCTACTGGCAGGGCTTAAAAAGGGAATTTGCCGTGCAGGATAAATTAAACATTTCAGGACAAAGAAGGATTTAAGGCTATGGGCGATAATTTTGAATCATTATTAATCTGGGGTGCGGTATATCTGTATGCGGTTATCACAATACTGCTTTTGACTGCGTTTATTTTTAACAAGGAAAGGCTTTTGAATTTTGTTATTTATCTGCTTGTGCCGGCCTTCATTCTGCATTCCACGGTCTTTTTTATGAGATGGAGCATGACAGGATACTTCCCTGCAAATGGTGAATATGAAAATGCAGTTGCAGAAGGCTGGTTCGGAATACTGTTTACAGTCATACTTTTTTTATGGAAAAAAGGATTGCGTGGTGTGGGGCTTGTGACCGTGCCGGCCACTTTGTTTTTCCTCGGCTACGGGATTATGAAAAATCCTGAAGTCCTGCCGCACGGGGCCGCGCTGAAGAGTTCATGGCTGGTTATACATGTGATGTTTGCCCAGCTTGCATACGGCGCATATCTGATTGCCTCAGGGCTCGGGCTCATTTATATACTGAAAGACAACAAGGTGCGGAAAAAAATTGAAAGCACATTTTACAATAAATTTCCGGCGCTGCCTGTCATTGATGAGACAATGTTCAGGTTTACCGTATTTGGATTTATTGCCGACGCCATTATGATCGCCGCAGGCTCCATATGGGCAAAAGACCTGTGGGGCAGTTACTGGAGCTGGGACCCTGTGGAAGTCTGGTCCCTGGTTTCCTGGCTTATCTACGGGCTTACAATTCATCTTAAGGTTACAATGGGCTGGGGCGGCAGGAGGCTTGCATGGATACTTATTTTTGCGGTGCTTGGGATAGTTATTACATACTGGGGAGTTGATATAATCGTAAGAAACACTCAACATGCCTTTACTGTGTCTGCACTATGATTAAAAGATATGCGCTTATTTTTGCCTCTGCGCTGATAATAGCCCTTGTTGCAGTATTTATTTCTGCGCCGGGAAGTTATGACTTTTTCAGGTTTAAAATGGGCAATTATGATATCAGGGGAGAGACCGCATCTGTCAAGGATGCTATAAAATTATTCAGCGCAAGCATATCCGGATTTTATGCCTCAGGCGGAAATCCCGCAGGGCTTAATATGTTTCCGGCAGAGAAACTCATTAAGAGAAGGATATTCATGGATATTAATTATGCCAAAAAAGCCGGGCAGGCGCTTGTAATGGACAGGGATAAGAGCGATATAAAACAGATAACCTTTATGGACCCAGTTCGCGCAGTCGCTGTTGTCAATGAATCCTGGTTTAATGAATATCAGGATTATGAGACAAGAAAAAAATTATCCAATAAAAAGGCGAATATAATAACTGTCAGGTATTTTCTGAAAAAAATGTGGAGCAAGTGGATTGTAGTTGAATACGAGGTATTCGGAAGGGATGACAAAATTCCGCCTGTGCCTGTGGAATGGTTTGTCAGGATATGATGATATGAAAATTTCTAAAATTGTTGTGTCTGATGAACTGTTTTTCGGGTTATGCGCCTTTATTGCCTGCTATGTTTTTATAATGACGACAGGCATTTTCAGCCCGTATCCGGAAGGACTTATGAAGACACTGCATAACTATCCGGCGCTTTTTGCCTTGCTGGTTCTGCTTGTAAGCGTCTGCACAAGGATGATTATGGATTTTAGAGCAGGGAATAAGGAATGGATTTATCTTTATTGCGGTTTTATAATGATAACAGCAGGGATATTTGTGAGCAGTCTTACACGCTTTGAAGGAAGGATGATTCTGGCTGAAGGACAGATTATTTCCGGCGCCCGCAGTGATTATATCCCCGAGACGCTTTATTTAAGAAAATTCGCAGCACCGCCCCGTATTGCAATTGAATTAAACAGGGTCAGCCCTTTATTCAAAAAAACCGGCAAAGGCTTATGGTATGTAAGCTCCGGAGGCAAATATCAGGGACAAAGCAGAAGAGGCGATTTTAAAATAAATTCGCTTGTTCCTCTTCTTTTGGACGGCACATTTTATACCGTCAAAGGTTTCGGCTATGCGCCGAAGTGCTTCATTACAGGGCCATCAGGCGATGTAATGAATGATGCGTATTCAATAATGAAGCTCTTTCCCCCTGATGCGGAGGACTCCTTCAGGCTTTTATCAATACCGCATACATTTTATCTCAGATATTATCCTGAGGGTTTAAGGACCGGCGGTGCGTCTGCGAGCGGCCAGAAAAAGGGTCCTTTATATAAACTTCGTATTGCAAAGAATCTTGATATACTGTTTAATGGTTATGTATCCCAAAATGAAAACATTGCCGTGGGCTCTATTTCAGTCTCCATTGTTGATATAAAAAAGTGGGTTGAGGTTGCCGTTGTCAGGGATTACGGAATTTACCTCATAATCCCCGGCATAGCAATAGCCGTTATCTCAGCGATATGGGGCGCCGCTGTACGGCAGAAGATGCAGAGCGGCAGGGTAACGGCATGAATAAAACTGCAATTATTAATTTTATTAAAGGGCATATCAAAGTATCAACTGCAATTTTATTTTTACTGACAGGTCTTTTGATTTATTCAAACGCAGTTATTGACGGCATATTCATTTTTGATGATTCTGAGTATATATTGGGCAATCCCATAATCCAGAGCCTTTCTTATTTTAATCTGAGCGACCCCCGGCAGATAGGTTATCTGAGCTTTGCATTGAATTACGCCTTAGGCGGCGAAGATCCGGTCTGGTATCATCTTGTGAATGTGCTGATACACATCACTAACGCCGTTATCGTATTTCTTTTTGTACGGCTGATTTTAAATATTGTGTGCCCTGAAAAAAATGATACGGACAGGCGGCACGATAAGGCGGCGTTCCTTGCGGGTATTATATTCCTCGCGCATCCTATACAGACTCAGGCGGTTTCATATGCGGCGCAGAGGTTTACATGCATGTCAACATTATTTTATGTCCTGAGCGTCTATCTGTACCTGCTTGCGCGCGAGAGGCTTGAGAAAAACCAGCATGACAACAGCGCTTATGCAGGCTATGGCATCTCTTTGCTAAGCACTGCCTTGGCAATGCGGACCAAGGAAATAGCATTCACGATTCCTTTTATGATAGCTTTCTTTGATTTTATTTTATTTAAGATATCAGCTTATCCGGCCAGGAGGTTTTTCCTGCTGGCGCCTTCAGCGGCAACGCTCGTTATCATACCTCTTTCCATATTCGGTCCCGAATGGGGGTTGATTAATCCCGGGGAAGGGGTTGCCGAGATAACGCGCAAGGATAAAATATACGACCTTTACGAAAGGTCTCCGTTTGAGTATCTGTTTACGCAGTTCAGGGTTATTGTCACTTATATCAGACTGCTGTTTCTGCCTGTCAATCAGATTGTAGTCTATGATTTTAAGCCGGCGCTGTCATTTTTTAATTTCCGCGTAATGCTGTCATTGCTCCTGCTTTTGTCTATTGCGGGATTTGCGCTCTACATGTGGAGAAAGGCAGATTCCAAGAGTCCCGGGCAGTCTGCCGAATATAAACTTGTTTCACTGGGGATACTCTGGTTTTTTATCGCCCTTTCTGTTGAATCGTCTTTTATTCCCATTAAAGACATAATATTTGAGCATCGTATTTATCTGCCGAGCATCGGTTTTATTGCGGCGGCATCTGTGTTGATAATGAGTCTTGCAAGGAAATTTCTACCGGAGCCTTTTAGCACTGCCAAATTTACTGTAATTGTAATGGTTATTGTAATACCCCTGTCCATAGGCACGTTTTTAAGAAACAGGGTCTGGACCAATGAAGTGATGTTCTGGGATGATGTGGTAAAGAAGTCTCCTGACAAGGCAATGGGGTATAATAACAGGGGTAATGCCTATGGGAAAATCGGCAGGTATGACCTGGCCCTTCCTGACATTGAAAAAACAATCAGTTATTTTCCTACGGACCCTAATGCGAAACTGACATGGGAGCAGGCTGATTTCACGCCGAACAACATGGCAAAGACATTTATGAACAGGGGGCAGATTTACTATTCCCTCGGTGACGCTGTGCGCGGGCAGGCTGACTTTGACAGGGCGAAACAGATTTTAATGGGCATAACCCTGAATATAGAAGAGATACTCAAAAAAGGCGACATGTTTACCAAACATAAAGATTACAGGAGCGCGCTGGAGGAATATAACAAGATTCTTGCCGTGTTTCCGGATAATGTCAGCGCGCTCAATGACAGGGGTAATGCGTACTCGCAAAGCGGGAGTTATAAAGAGGCTATTGCTGATTTTAACAGGACCATAGAGCTGAACCCTGATTTTGCAATGGCATACCACAACCGCGGCATAGCATATATATGGCTGGGCGAAAAAACAAAGGCTTTGGAAGATTTCAGGAGGGCCTGCGCCAGGGGATTTCAGCCGGCCTGCGCAAGCATTAAGATAGTTGAAAGCGGCGGACATAAAAAGGAGGAAGTAAATGGCAAAAATATTGATAATTAAACTCGGATATTCAGAGACAATAGATATTCAAATAAGCCGTTCTACAAGCTTGGGTGATGTCCTGAGGACTACAGTGATACTTTATCCGTTTGCCAAGGACCATGTCACATGGCTCGTGGAGGAAGCCGCGTACCCCCTGCTTGAGGGCAATCCCTATATCAATAGAATTCTGCTTTATGACCTTACAACTGTGCTTCAGCTCCAGAAGGAGAAGTTTGATACGGTTATTAACCTTGAGAAGGTTCCGGGTTTGTGCGCTCTTGCAGATTCAATTACCGCCTGGAGAAGATACGGTTTCAGGTTTGATGAAAATAGGGGAGAAGCTGAGGCGTATGACAGGTGTGAATGTATATTTTCAATGTGCAAGGACGCCTCGCTGAAAAGGGCGCAGAAGCAGAGCTGGCAGGAGTCCCTCCTTGAGGTTATTGGCGCAAAGTGGGAAGGACAGGAATATATTCTGGGCTATCAGCCAAAGAGCAAAGAAATTTATGATGTGGGGCTTAACTGGGCCGTCGGCACTAAGTGGCCCAATAAGGCATGGCCCAGGGAATACTGGGAAAGACTTAAATCACTGCTTGAGGGAAAATATTCTTACTCAATGCAGCAGGGTCTTGAAAACCTGTCTCAATATATGGACTGGATTAACTCATGCCGCCTGCTTGTAACTAACGACAGCCTCGGTCTTCATATTGCCCTGGCGCTCAGGAAAAAGGTGGTAGTGCTTTACGGACCTACAAATCCTAATGAAACATATTTCTACGGCAGGGGTGAAGTGGTATATCCGAATGTGCATTATTCATGTATTCCATGTCTTTCTGCAACATGCACTCAGGAAAAGACATGCATGGAGTTTATTCAGCCTGAGGAAGTCACAAAGAGAGTTGAGAAGCTTTTAAATCAGAAAGCCTGATAAAAGCAGGGACAAAATATGTTTTTATTATTTTCTGTCCGGAGCAGTCCTTGAAACGATGCATCCGTCTTCATACCCCAGTAAGCATGCCAGCTTAAAATTCACATTGGCTTTGGAATAATCCAGTTTTTTTGCATAAATTAATCCGCGGTTGTAATATGCAAAGGCAAAATCAGGGTTAATGCCAATTGCCTTATCAAAGGCGCTGACAGCCAGGTCGTTCCATCCTTTGGATGCATATGCAAGGCCGAGATTGGTCAGGGCATTAATGTGTTGAGGGTTTAACAGCAAAGCCTGATTGAGATATTCTATGGCCTTGTCAGGTTCTCCCTTTTTTATATATATCCCTCCAATTGGGGTGAGTATGTCTGCATTGCCCGGTAAAAGATTTGATAAGGCAATCAACTCCCTGAGCGCATCGTCAAGCGCCTCTTTATTAAGGTATGCGGTGATGAGATTTTTACGGGCTTCAATATAATCCGGATTAATGCTGACGGCCTGCTGAAATTCTGAGACAGCTTTATCAGTTATTCCATTTGCAAGGTAAAGAGTTCCGAGATTGCTATGCACCCTTGCCTTTCCCGGGCTTTTTTTCACAATATCTTCCCATAGAGTAATCTCGTTTTGCCAAAGGGCGTTTCTCTGGTAAGAGGCGATGGAAAACACAATAACAACAGCAGCAAGCAGAAAGACCGTAAGACGTGAGGCGTGATGAGAGAGAAAGGATGAAGGATGAAGGTTGAAGGTTGAAAGATGAAAGACAAAACAAAAGACAAAACTGACAAATGCGATTATTAAACCTATACTTGGCAGATACAGTCTGTGTTCAAAGATTACATCTTCAAGCGGTATGACAGTGGATTCAACGGACAGTGTTATGAAGAACCAGAAAATGCCAAAAGCCATAAGACGTGAACAGTGAACAGTGAACAGTGAACAACCCCCTTTTATTCCCCCTTTGTCAAAGGGGGATGAAGGGGGATTTTTTGAATAATAAAAATGATAAACGCCAAGACAAAAGATTCCAAATAAAAGCAGAAACGACAGGAATACAGTTGGATTTAGAAATGAGTTATATATTGGATAGTCATAATCAAGGTTTTGGTTAACCGGCACAAACAAGAGCCTTAAGTATGTGACGATTACGCTGAATTGAGTGAATAAATAATCCATTCTCGGTATGGCCGAGGTCCTTGCCGTCTTGTCAACGGCATGCAGCAAATCAGCGCCTGATTTATTTGCACTCAAGTAAGAAAGGGGGATAATGAGCAGGGTTAATAAGAAAGGCAGGAGATAGAGAAACCGTGAGACGTAAGAAGTAAGACGTGAGGTTGACTGTTGACTGTTGACAGTTGACTGTTGAATTTGAGACTTGCTGAAAAAGAAAATTTCATACAGGACAATAATTATGGGGAGGGTGACGGCAATCTCCTTGGTCTTCATGGCAAGTACCGCGAAAGCGAGAGACAGCAGATAAAAAAGAGTTCGGGGTAGGGAGTTCGGAGTTAGGATTTTAGATTCTTGAATTTGTATTTTTTCTGGTTTTTGACTCATGACTCCTGACTCCTGACTCCTGACTTTCCATTTCACATACAGCCCCAGACTCAGGAGATAAAAGAGCGCTGCAAGCGAAGTAAACCTCTGATAGATGTAGGTGACTGCTTCGGTCTGAACAGGATGGGAAACGAAGAGCAGGGCGGAGAAAAAAGCAATTAAGTTTGTTGACTGTTGACAGTTGACAGTTGACAGTGAATCTTGCAACTTGTAACTTGCAACTTGTAACTTAAGCGTCATCAGCGCCAGCCAGTACACAAGCAGGGCGTTTATGAGGTGTATTGCAAGATTAACAACATGATAGCCTGTGACATTCAACCCATGTATTTTGTAATTAAGGGCAAAGGTAAAATCGCTTATAAATCTGTTTTTAAATGAATAGGAATAAAATGAATCGTGAAGCCTGTCAGATACAGAAGGATTTTTAAAATATTTAAAATCCTTAATAATGGGATTATCAACGATGTATCCCCTGTCGTCAAATTGAAACGGCGCGTTAAATGTGTTGGAATAGGCTAAAAGTCCGAGTATCAGTATCAGCAAGATATGAACTGATTGTTTTTTAAGCATGTAAAACTGTAACATTTTTGGCGTCTATACATCAATTTTTTTGTAATGGACTTTATAGGGAAAAGCCGGGAAATGCCTTAATTGACAAGGGCTTATTATTTATGTGAATATAAAAAGATGGGCGATGAATTCAGGATAGACAGCCACAAGCTTATGTTCCATCCTAAAGAGGTTGCCCGGTGGCTTTCAGGTGAGGAAATCTATCCAATCTATGTAGAAATTTCGCCTTCCGGCTCCTGCAATCACAGGTGCATTTTCTGCGCATTGGACTTTATGGGTTACAAGCCGAGGTTTCTCAAGTCAGATGTTCTTAAGGAAAGACTGTCTGAGATGGGCAAGTTGGGCGTTAAAAGCGTGATGTACGGAGGCGAGGGAGAGCCGTTTCTTCATAAGGATATTGCTGACATTATAGTACATACAAAAACAGCAGGGATTGATGCGGCGATAACCACGAACGGCGTCCTGCTGTCAAAGAGCCTCTCTGAGAAAATATTGGGAAGCGTTGTCTGGATTAAAGTCAGCATCAGTGCAGGCACGCCTGAAACATATGCAAAGGTTCACAGGACCAAACCGGATGATTTTGAAAGGGTCCTAAAGAATCTTAGCGATGCCGTTCAGGTCAGGCAGGACCGTGGTTTAAACTGTACGCTTGGCGCGCAGATGATTCTCCTGCCTGAAAATGCAGACGAGGCAGAAACCCTTGCCGCTAAAATGAGGGAAACCGGGCTTAATTATCTGGTGATAAAACCATACTCACAGCACAAGATGAGCCATACACAGCAGTACAAGGATATAGATTATTCTGCATATGATGACTTAAAGCAGAGGCTTTCACGGTTTGACACTGAGAGTTTCAGGGTGATATTCAGGGAGAGGACTATGAAAAAAATAAAAAGGCAGAAGAGGGGGTATGACAGATGCCTGGCCCTGCCTTTTTGGGCTTATATTGATTCAGCAGGCAATGTATGGGGATGCAGCGCATATTTGGGGAACGAGGAATTCAGATACGGTGATATTTACAGCAATACTTTTCAGGAGATATGGCTCGGCGAACGCCGGAAGCAGTTAATGAAGATGGTTCACAGCAAGCTGGATGCTTCAGCCTGCAGGGTTAACTGCAGGATGGATGAGATCAATTTTTACCTGTGGGAGCTTACGCATCCGTCTGCGCATGTGAGTTTTATATGACAGAAACTTTTAAGACAGATATCCCTGCGGAAACCCTGAGACGGCTTTTTATCATGATGTTTACAATAAGGCTGTTTGAGGAGCGTATTGCCAATATTTACTCTGAACAGGAGATAAAATGCCCGGTGCATCTCTGCACAGGACAGGAGGCCATAGCCGCTGGAGTATGCATCCACTTAAGGAAGGAAGATTATATCTTCAGCACCCACCGCTCCCACGGACATTGCATTGCTAAGGGTATGGATTTGAATTCCATAGCCGCTGAATTATACGGAAAAGTTACGGGCTGCAGCAGGGGGCTCGGCGGTTCAATGCACCTTGCAGACCCTGAAAACGGGATTCCCGGCACCACGGCAATCGTAGGCGGATGCATCCCCCTGGCCGTAGGGGCAGGGCTGTCGTCAAAGATGAAAAACGAGGACAGGGTTTCTGTTGCATTTTTTGGCGACGGGGCCGTGGACAACGGGGCCTTTCATGAGAGCCTTAATTTTGCATCGCTTAAAAAACTGCCTGTGATATTTGTGTGTGAAAATAATTTTTATGCCACAAACTCTCCTCAGAAGGCGCGCCAGCCTGAGGTCAGTATTGCTGACAGGGCTGCCGGCTACGGAATGCCCGGCATGTGTGCGGACGGCAATGATGTAACGCAGATATACAAGACGGCGGAAGAGGCTGTGCAAAGGGCCAGGGCGGGCAAGGGTCCTACGCTTCTTGAATTCAAGACATACAGGTGGAAGGCGCATGTAGGCCCCAACCCCGATATTGAGACCGGGTGCAGGCCTGCTGATGAATACGCCTCCTGGATGAAAAAGTGCCCTGTTGAGAGATTTGCCCGTCACTTGATTGACAACTCAATTGTCTCTGACAAAGATTTAAGCGATATAGAGAAAAAAGTAGAGGAGTCAATAGAGTTTGGAAAGAAGAGTCCTTTCCCCGAACCTGCTAAACTGCTGGACTATGTTTATTAAGGAGCCGGTATAAATTTATGCCCTGGACAAAAATTCAGGCGGATGATTCCCGCAAGCCCGTACGTTTTGGCGCTGAAAGCAATGCCAAACGGGAACTTACACACAGGGAGGCGATAAAAGAAGCGCTTTCGCAGGCGCTTCAGAGGGATAAGAATGTCTTTCTTATCGGTGAGGGCATAGACGACCCGGGCGGGGTTTTCGGCACGACAACAGGACTGAAAGACAAGTTCGGCTCAGAAAGAGTCCTGGACTGCGGTATTGCAGAAAACGGAATGACCGGCGTGGCAATAGGCGCGGCATTAACCGGTATGAGGCCTGTTTTTATACACATGAGAGTGGATTTTCTGCCTATGTGCATGGACCAGATAATAAATCACGCGGCAAAGTGGAGCTATATGACAGGAGGCAGGGTGAAGGCGCCGCTTACCATAAGGGCGATTATAGGGCGCGGATGGGGTTCTGCCGCCCAGCACTCGCAAAGCCTTCAGGCCTTGTTTTCACACATACCCGGACTGAGGGTGGTAATGCCTGCCTCGCCTTATGATGCAAAAGGGCTTTTGCTCGGCAGTATATCAGGCCACAGCCCGACTGTTGTGATTGAGCACAGATGGCTTTATGACCAGAAAGAAGGCGTGCCTGAGGATATGTATGTGATTCATCCGGGGCGCGGAATTGTCAGAAAAGAGGGAACTGATATTACTATTGCCGGCGCTTCTTATATGGTTTATGAATCGCTCAGGGCGGCAGAGGCGCTGGAGAAGGAGGGCATTAATGCCGAGGTCATAGACCTGCGCTCAATTCAGCCTCTGGATGCGGAGCTTATTATTGAATCTGTCAGAAAGACCGGAAGGCTTATCGCCGCTGACACAGGCTGGAAGACATGCGGTGTTTCAGCGGAAGTAGCGGCTATTGCGTCAGAAGGCGCTTA
>JACQZD010000004.1 GCA_016207865.1 Nitrospirota bacterium | reverse complement strand
TCCAAAACTGTCCACACAGCATGAAACGCCGCTCTCTCCAAAGCGCATCTTTTTTATTACTGCATTCGGCGTTAATTGTCTGACTTTTGCTTTTTTCTTTTTCTTTTGTTTTTCTGCCTGACCGGCTTTATCAGCTTGTTCCGAAGCCTCGGGATGAACAGTTTCTCCTGTCCCTTCTGTTGGTTTTGCCGCCATTGCCGCGCCGCCAATGCCTTTTGTCTCTTCCCCCACAGGCAAGGCCCCAAAAGGGGACAAGTCCGGATTTACAGCTAATGCCTTATATCCCCTGTGAAGCGCTTCCTTCAAAACACGGCTGACCCTTCTTCCTTCTTTCTTACCTGTCAATCTTTGAAGGGTACTCTTCACATCTTCAATGATTTTCCCCATAACCTTTTGAAGCGTTTCATATTGAGGAGTGTCTTTTATAAATCCGGTTCTATCGCTTGTAATCGGAAGAAAGTCGGCATTTACTTCCCCTCTTATACGCGCCATTGTCCTTCCCCATGTTTCCATGCCGAAAAACTCACGCCTTATGGTTACATGTTTAACCTTTACCTCAATCCCGAGTTCCTCAGTTGATGAGGCAGTTTCCGGAAGAATTATTATCTCTCCGGCAACAGGGCCAAAGTCCGTTCCTTCAAGAAAAGGAATTCTGTGACCTGTAAGGCTCCTCGGAGAAATAGTATGTCCATTAAGCCTGACTCTGAAATGCGGCGCTTTAAGCGGTGTTCCTTCAATAATCTTAGACTCTATGTCCTTTGGTTCAAATCTCCTGCTTAATCCTATGAGAACCACAGTGGTTCCATCTTCCTTGCGGAAATCCGGTTGTAAAATCTCAAGGGGAAGCTGCCATACATCATTGGATTTTTCCCATTCTTCTTTATCAAAGACAACTCTTCCGACAAAGTCGCTATTTTTTGTTATTACCTCAAATCTTTTGCATGCTGAAAGGCTTGCGAATTTCCCTATGCCAAACTGCCCAATCCTGTCCCTGCCGTATTTTTGTGATTTTGGCGTGTAAAGCTTTTGCTGGGAGCCGATATTAAAATACTGCCTGAGCCCGTCTCTGTCCATGCCTGTGCCGTTATCCTTAATTTCAATCGTATCATCAGTAACAGTAATCTCAACAAGGCTTGCGTCTGCATCATAGGCATTATTTGCAATCTCTCTTATAAATTCAATACTCTCGGTATAAAGCCTTTCTCCGATAGTGATTATATGGCTCTTGTCAATGGTTACTGTGATGAATTCGTTATTGTTTGTCTGCATAACATCATTGGAATTACGCGCTGATTTAGTCTGCAAAATATAACATAATAAGTTCGGATTTACAAAATTTTGATATAATACGATATTATATCCTGTCGCCGGATTAAAAGGACAACGCCAATTCATTATGACAAGCAATGAAATAAGACAGTTGTTTATTGATTTCTTCAGGGAAAAGGGGCACACGCTCGTTCCGAGCTCTCCGCTTATCCCAAAAGACGACCCGACACTGCTTTTTACCAGCGCCGGCATGGTGCAGTTCAAGCCCTATTTTCTGGGCATGGAAACGCCTCCTTACAAACGCGCCTTAACTGTCCAGAAATGCCTGCGCGCAGGCGGCAAGCACAATGACCTTGAAAATGTCGGCAGGACTGCAAGGCATCACACATTTTTTGAGATGCTGGGTAATTTTTCCTTCGGAGATTATTTTAAAAAAGAGGCGGCAATATGGGCCTGGGAGTTTCTGACAGACCGGGTTAAATTGCCGGCAGACAGGCTTCAGATAACGGTCTTTGAAAAAGACGCTGAAGCCTCAGACATCTGGCAAAATGAGGTCGGCATCAAACCCGGGCGTATTTTCAGGCTCGGGGAAAAGGATAATTTCTGGCAGATGGGTGATACCGGCCCCTGCGGGCCGTGCTCTGAAATACTGATAGATCAGGGTGAAGAGATAGGCTGCGGCAGGCCGGACTGCGCCGTCGGCTGCGACTGCGACAGATTCCTTGAGATATGGAACCTTGTCTTCATGCAGTACGAAAGGGACGCCTCAGGAAAACTAACTCCGCTTCCAAAGCCGTGCATTGACACAGGCATGGGCGTTGAACGGCTTTCGGCAGTGCTTCAGGGCAAACACAATAATTTCCACAGTGACCTTTTTATGCCGGTAATCAGGGATGTTGAGTCCCGGCTTACAGGGACAAAAAAGAAATACGGCCTGAGTCATGAGACAGACGTTTCAATGAATGTCATAGCAGACCACCTGAGGGCCGCGGCGTTTGTACTTTCCGAGGGGCTTCTGCCTTCAAATGAAGGCCGGGGTTATGTCTTAAGGAGGATTATAAGAAGGGCTGCAAGACACGGCTTTATGCTCGGCTTTGACGGGCCGTTCCTCTATAAAGTTATGGACTCCTTATTAGACATTATGTCAGGGGCGTATCCGGAACTTATAGAAGATTCTGACAGGATGAAAAAAATTCTCAGGCTTGAAGAAGAGAGATTCAGCCACACGCTGTCTTCAGGCATGTCAATGCTTGCTGAAATCATTAAAAGCCTTAAGTCTTCAGGCGGAAAAGTCATCCCCGGTCAGGAACTTTTCAAATTGTATGACACTTATGGGTTCCCTCTGGATATTGCTCAGGATATTGCAAAAGACAATGGTATTTTGGTTGATGAACAGGGCTTTGAAAAAGAAATGGAAATTCAGAAGACAAGGGCAAGGGCGTCGTGGACCGGCGGAGAGGCAGAGGTTACCGGGATTTATAAAAAATTATTGAAAGAAACAGGTCCCACTGAATTCCTCGGCTATGAAAACATAAAGACGGACGCAGTTATCAGGTCGCTGATAAAAGGCGGCATACCGGCTGATGAGGCAAAAGAAGGGGATGAGGTTGAGGTAATACTTGACAGGACGCCTTTTTACGGGGAATCCGGAGGACAGGCCGGCGATAAGGGAATTATCAGGGCCGAGGCGCTCAAGCTTGAAGTCACTGACACAAAAAAAATCAGCGGGATAATTTCGCACATCTGCATTGTAAGAAAAGGCGCGGTCAGGACGGGGATGACAGTCCATTTGTCGGTGGATAATGCAAGGAGAAAGGCGGTTATGCGCAATCATACGGCGACACACCTGCTGCAGGCGGCATTAAAGTCTGTTTTAGGGGACCACATAAAGCAGGCCGGTTCATTTGTTGAAGCTGAAAGATTACGCTTTGACTTTACGCATTTTTCGCAGATGAATGAGAACGAACTTGCTGAAGTTGAAGATATCGTGAATGAGAAAATTATGGAAAATGTACCTGTCAATACATCTGCAATGGGCATTGACGAGGCAATCGGCAGCGGAGCCACGGCGTTATTCGGAGAGAAGTACGGGGAGAAAGTCAGGGTGGTCAGGGCAGGGGATTTTTCAGCCGAGCTCTGCGGAGGGACGCATTGCAATGCTACCGGTGAAATCGGCTTGTTCAAGATAAATTCAGAAGGCAGTGTCGCGGCCGGCATAAGGCGGATAGAGGCTGTTACAGGGCTTTCTGCAATTAGTTTTATCCGTTTGGAGGAAAATGAACTGAGAAAATCAGCCGAACTGCTCAAGGTCGGGGAACTTAATGTTTCGGAGAGGCTGAAAAAAGTCATTACCGATTTAAAATCTCAGGATAAGGAACTTCAAAAGCTGAAAGGCAAGACAGCGGCAGTAAAGGCCGGAGATATTCTTGATAATGTTGTTATCGTAAATAATATCAAAGTCTTAAGCCACAGGATTGACGGTTATGATATGAAAACATTAAGGCACCTTGCGGATACCATAAAGGATAAAATCGGCTCGGGCATTCTTGCCTTAGGCTCTGTGCTTGACGTACAGGCATTTTACATTATTGCAGTTACAAAAGACCTGACAGCAAAATTTGACGCCGGAGAACTGCTCAAGGCAATCACAGGCGGAAAAGGCGGCGGCAGGCCGGATATGGCGCAGGGCGGGACCAAGGATACAGATAAAATTGATAAGACGCTGAAATTGGTTTATGATATAGTTAAACGGACAAGTTAAAAGTTTAAAATTAAAAGTGATGGAAGATTTAATTTCATAACTCTTAACAGTTAACTGTCAACTGTTAACTGTCAACTGTCTTTAAAAGGGGGGCGTTTATGACATTATTTGAAGCGACACGCAAGGCATTGCTGGCAGGGGTAGGAGTGCAGACAAAGGTCCGAGAGCTTATTGACGAACTGGTAGAAAAGGGTGAACTAAGCGAAACACAGGGCGCAAAACTCATCAAGGAATGGTCTGAAAAGGCTGATAAGACCGGAAAAGACTTCGGTAAAAGCATCACTGAACTTATAGATAAAGCGCTTGACAAGATGAACCTGCCGGCAAGGGATGACGTGGAAAAATTAAATAAAAAAGTGCTGGCGCTCTCTGCAAGGCTTAAAAAGTTAGAAGAGGCAGTTGGAGCAAAAGAAGCCGAATAAAAATGGCCCTCTCCGGCTTATTAAGATTCTGGCATACTTATAAAAATGTCGGGCGGATACGCGAGATAGTCAATGTCTTCCTGAAACATGGATTCGGACAGTTTATTGAGCAGATAAACCTCCACCGTTTCATCCCGCTCAGAAAAAAATTAAAGGTCTTTGGTTACTGGCCCCCCATTGAAAAGCATACTATCCCCGAGAGGCTGAGGATTGCCTTCAGCGAGCTTGGCCCTTCATTCATAAAACTCGCCCAGCTTCTTTCATCAAGGCCTGACCTTATAACCCGGGCCTATGCCGATGAATTTAAAAAACTGCAGGACGAAGTCCCTGCTTTTCCTTCAGACAGCGCAAAAAAAATTATTGAGGCAGAGCTGAAGGCGTCTGTAGAAAACATCTTCATTAATTTTGAGGAGGCGCCGGTTGCCGCTGCCTCCATAGCGCAGGTTCACAGGGCAACCTTGAAAACAGGCGAAAAGGTGGTAATCAAGGTGCAGCGGCCGGATATTAAGGATATCATTGAAACTGATATTGCAATTTTGGATATTGCCGCCAGACTGCTCGTCAGGTATATCCCTGAAAGCAAGCCCTTTAACCTTCCCGGCATAGTGGACGAATTTTCAAGGTCGGTAAGAAAAGAATTGAATTTTATTGATGAGGCAAGAAATGCCACCCGTTTCAAAAGGAACTTTGCCGACGACCCTGATGTATATATTCCTAAGGTATATCCTGACTTTATTACAGAAAAGGTGCTTGTGATGGAAGAGATTAAGGGCGTGAGGATAGACGATGTGCAGGGGATTGAGGCCTTAGGCATTGACAGGGACAAACTGGCAACAGCAGGCATAAACGCATATTTAAAGATGATCAATATCTTTGTCATGTCAGACGGGAAGATAGGACTTATGGATTTTGGAATAGTCGGATGGCTTTCCCCTGAGCTTATGGAGAACATTGCCAATACATTTCTTGCACTGGTTGACAGGGACTTTGACCGCCTGATTGACCAGTATATAGAACTCGGTATTGTTTCCGAAGAAATTGATATTGAAACTTTCAAAAAAGAATTCAAGGCGGATCTCATCTCTCTTTATGAACCGCTTTACGGAATGACGCTCGCAGAGATAAATTTTACAGTATATCTTGATGCCCTTACGTCAATGGCAATAAAGCATGGACTTAAAATGCCCTCAGACCTTCTTCTTGTAAATAAAACAATGCTGATACTTGACAGCATAGGGCGCCAGATTGATCCGTCTTTTAATTTTATGCAAACAGCAGAACCCTATGCGACAAAACTTGCAAGAAAGCGCATGGACCCGAGAAGGATATTTGAGAAGACAAAAAAGAATGTCTATGAGGTCGGTAATTTTTTTACTGCAACGCCAAAACAGATAGGAAGGCTTTTAAGAAAAACTCTCCGTGATGATCTGGGTTTTAAAATAAATCCGATCGGCATGGACCGTCTGATAAAAGACATAGACCGCTCAAGCAACCGCCTTGCGTTCAGCGTGATAGTCGCCGCCATTATAATAGGTTCATCTCTACTCATACAGTCCGGCATCGGCGGGAAAATCTTTGGACTGCCGGCAATAGGCGCCATAGGTTTTTTCATAGCCTTTATCTTAGGGCTGTGGCTTTTGATATCAATTATAAAGTCAGGGAGACTGTGAAGATTTCATTGCGTTCAGCGTTGTGCGTTCATTGCGTTTGTTGCGCTATAAACGCTGTACGCTATAACGCTATAAACGTTATGGGTATCTTATGACAAAGGAAGAGCTAAAGACATACTGCGACGCTGAGTTTAAAAACATAGACAAAGTATTGGATGAGCTTTCTCCCTTTGTCTCTTCAGATGAAACGGAATATACGACTGCGGAGATTGCGGCAATTGCCGCCTTTATATCCAACGCCTATTTAGGCGTTGAAAATATTTTAAAACAGATGCTCATGTTTGACGGGCTTGATGTGACAGACGCACCTGTTTGGCATGAAAAAGTGCTTAAAAAGGCAAATGAAATCGGAATCCTGCCGCCTGACCTTTTCCAGATACTCTTAAAATATCTGTCCTTCAGAAAGTTTTTTATGTATTCATACGCGTTTAACATCACATGGGAGAAATTAAAGCCCCTCGTTGACGCGCTGAAAGATGTGATTAAAAGATTCAGGACTGAAGTTATGGAATATATGGAGACGGTATAAGGAGAGTATTCTTTCTTGATTATTTCTATTATTTCCTGTAATAGACAGGGTGTTCAGTCTTTCCCATGCAAACCCCATTCTATGTCTTCGCGAAGAAATTTTTCTATAAGCTCGGGTTTGTGCGTTTCAAGAAATCTGCGTAATGCCTCTGTGATAACAGATTTTTCATCATGAAACCATCCCATATTAATCAGTTCTTTAAGTTGTGCATATAATTTATCCGGCAATTCAGTTTGTAATGTTACCATTGTTTTACCTCTTAATTATCCTCCAATGTAATAAATCTGACCTGCCCCTATGTATACATCTTCTTTAAATATTATCTTATTTGTAACTTCATGGTGTTAAAAAGAAGCTATAACGACATAAGGTTTTTAAAACAACTTTTCTTGATTTTTTGTCCCTTTTGCAGAGATGCTGGCACTGACATTTTTTTTATTTATAATTGAATAAATGTCCAAATCTGTTTTTTCTTTAACATAAGCAGTTCGCAATGCGTCAAAAAAGATTATCTTCCAATTTTCATTTTCAAAATGTTCTCTGAAAAGAGGAGAAGTCATTTTGTTATTAAATTGTGTTTCTCTCTCTTCTGGTAATACCATGAATTTATCAACTGTGCTGTCCACATTTGAGCCTCTCATCAAAGCGCTCATCATGCTTGTTGTGGATTCAACTTCAAAGACAGCCGTTATTTCAGTTCCCTTTATCCATAAAAGGTCAATATTTTCAACTACTTCTTTGTTCTCAGCATTATCAACTTTCAAATGTTTAAACGTCATGTATTCAGATAATTTCTTGCCTTGTGAAATAATGCTATGATCTTTTTCTTGTTGTTCTCTTCTGCCAACCCAAATATCATATCCCTGTTTTTTGCCTATAGCCGCTAATATGGCAATCATTTCGCTGTGCTGGCTTAATCTCTGTTGAATCTCAGGCGTTAACATCCAGTAGCCGCCTGCAACCTGCCGGGCATAAATTTCAGTGCGTCAAGGATGCTTGTGCTGTCTGAGGTAAGAGAGTTGGGAAACTCGGTACTTACAGCATCCCATACTTCAGTAAAAGTAACTTTACCTTTTTGATAGAGTTTCCTGTAAACAGTCTGCTCTACCCGTTCCGTTAAGGGGATTTCATGGAGTCGGGGGACAATGGCAGTGTCTTTAAACCACCACAACTTACCTTCAGCGCCTCCAATCTTTGTCGGCAGAAGCACGAATTCTTTGTCCAGATGATTTTTCAGAACTGCGTTAATATCAAGTCCGGTATCAAGGCTTGAGAAATAACCCTGTTTTGCGAGCACAGGGTCTATATAATTAATTATGATTGTATACGGTGTTGGCTCTGCCCTCTCGGCAAGAAGCGCAATCGTTGTATCAACTACTATCTTTTCAAATCTCAGTTCATCAATTTCTTTTGGATGAATTACAGCAGATTTCATTCTCTGCTTATAAAATCGCAGATAAAAATCCCCCTGCGCCGAGCCAAAAGGTTGAAGTAAAGACTTTGCAGAAGGTCTTGCAAGTTCCTGATGATGTATCTTTTGAAACTCAAAACCTGTAAAAACGCCTGCCCTGATTGTAGAGTTACGAATCTTAAATGTCGGATTATGAAACGTCAGGGTGAGATAATGTTTAGGCTTTAAGACCTTAAACATACCCTGGAAACTTGACGAAAGCAATGAATGATAAACATTAAAATCTTTATGTTGACGTTCATTTCTGATGATTTCATTAGCTAAGACATCTTTTAGATAATCGCCATTCATCTTTAACCATGAAACCCACATATAAGAAAGCTCCCCATACTGTAGCTTACAGGCATTTTTTTCATCAAATCAATACACGAGCCATTGTAAATAAATACATCCGCATTGCCTGAAATAACTTGCTCAAATGAAGAACCTATTTTTATATCCTTAAATTTTTTATTAGACTCAACCTTAGCTTTTAAAAGACCTTGATGTCCCTTAATTGCACTTTCAAATTTATCCCAAACATTTGACTCCATATAGCGAGGTGTATACCAATAGCTCTGTTGATTCCAACCCACACCGCTGAAAGGTCGGTACCCGGGTCTTCCCTCAGCCAAGAGCCTACTACACAGATGGCTCACGGAAGAAAAACCAATTTTTAGAAAATCTCTTAAACCCTTGCTCGGCTCTTCCTCTATTGCGTCCATCAGCCATGCAAGCGCTTGTAAGTTGCGTTTTGTGAAAAGCTCGTCTACCGAGTCGTATTGCTGTTTTTCTTTAAAAGGCATTCCATCGGGATAATAGAATTTATTTTCAGGGTACCATCCCTTTATTTTGGATGACTCTATCTTCTTGAGAAGTTTATAGTCATAGTCATTTAATTCGCAATCAGCCCTACATGTGCCTCCGCATTTTGGACAAGTCTGGTATCTGATTTCAAGGCACTTATTGCTTTCCCAGATCGCACACGTAAACGGGAATTCTTCGCCACAGTCCCTGCAGGTTGTCAAATAGAGGCTTTCGATTTTTTTTCTGACCCTTTCTTCAACGCGGCTGAAGGCCTCGTGCAAATCTTTCTCTTTAACCGGTTTTATTGTTAGCCGGATTATCTCGGTTGCTATCGGATTCAGATCGCAGACAATGGCGCGTCTGTTGTTTTTCAACGCCTCCATTGCTGTTATGCCACTGCCTGCAAAAGGGTCTAGAACAATACCACCTTCAGGGCAATACGTCTTGATATATTCGCCGACAACATTCCAGGTCTTCCTTGACCAGTATTTATGCCATACATACATTGACGTATGCGCCTCGGGAGGAATTTGTCTCTCAATATGATTGGTTGAGAAACCGTTCACTTTTCCGGTTTCTCTGTCCCTGTCTTTTTTTAATCTATTCCGTTTCAAATATAGTCACCTCTAAAAAGGATTTTCGCCTCTTAAGCCCTTTATCAACCTGAGCATCAGCTCATAGGCTGCGGCGATTCTAATTATTTTAACATCGCCAAGTCCTTTTATCTTTGCCCAGTCCGACAATTTTGTTCCCATTAAACCGTTTAATGATCCGTATTTTCTTTCCTTTAGTATTCTCTTAGTAATTTCAAACACAGCGGCAATCCGCCTTACTTTGCCGTCTTTAATGCCGCTTATCTTCAATAAATCGGAAGGTGTCTTGCCCAAAAGTCCATAAATGGAAAAATAATTATCAAGTAGTTCTTTTGCAATATCTTCTGCCGACCTTCCTTTATAACCTGTGCCGATAAGAATTGCAAAAAGTTCATCCTGTGTTAGTGTCTTAGCGCCAAGTTCTACCAATTTCCCGCCAGGGTGAGTCCATGTTTTCATAAATCCCCTTTAAGACGTATTCAATAACTTGACTAATTTTAATCTATTGATATTAGATGGTCAACAAGAAGTTAAAGTCAAGTTGTGGGCTTTACAAAAAACAGAGAACTCTCACCCGAACTTTAAACTCAGCAGTTTGTAAATCAGTTTTGCCGCTAAGAAGTCAGGGGCTTTGTTTTGGGACGGGCAGAGTTCCACAACATCAAATCCAATTATATTCTTATTCACTGCAACAGCCTCAAGCAAATCAATCACCTGATACCAGTTTAACCCGCCGGGTTCAGGTGTGCCTGTTGAAGGCATAATCCCGGAATCAAACACATCAAGGTCTATTGTGACATAAACATTTCTTGTAAGCCTTTTTACCGCCTCTTTAATCCAGTTTTTTGATTTATAAATCCCTGACGCATAAAAAATTTTCTGCCCTTTGATATTTTTTAACTCAGATGAGTCCATACTCCTGATTCCAACCGAAACAATGCTGTCTTTTTTTGACGCTGTACGCTGTGCGCTGTACGCTATAACTTCTTTTGCTCTCGCCATTACACACGCATGGCTTAGTTTATCCCCTTCATAGGAATCCCTTCTGTCAGAATGCGCATCAAGATGCAGAATGCTCATATCATTAAATTTTTCTGCGTGAGCCTTTATGGGTCCGAGGGATACAGTGTGTTCGCCGCCGAGAGAGACAATGAATTTTCCATCGTCAAGCAGTTTTCCAACCTGCCGGTATGCCTTATCAACCATTTTTTTTGAGCCGGAGTCAGTAAGAGGCTTTAACGTGAAGATTCCCATTTTATAAACCTCGGAGTTTGTCTCAATATCATAAAGCTCCATATTCTTTGAAGCCTCAATAATTGCTTCCGGCCCCCTGTCAGCGCCTTTGAGCCATGAGCTTGTATTGTCAAAAGGAATCGGCAGGACAACTATTTCGGAGTTTCTATAGCTTGAAAATTCCTCCGGCAGACCGCCGAAGTTATGGGGAACTTTTGTTTTCAATACGCTGACAAAACTCCTAATCCATTATAAATACTGCAGCGGCAACTGCCGTAGTCCACAGGCCGTTTTTATTGCCTTCTGCAGACTGGCAGATATGGGTGGATTTAAAGATATAGCCGCTTGCCTTATAGACCTGTTTTCTTTCGTCCCATGCAAGGTTAGGGTCAAAGGGAACGCCGAGTGTTGTCGCGAGCATAGTGGCTGCCAGGTCTTCGGCATATTCGCCTGATTTTTTTGCCGTCTCGCCAAAAGAATGATGCTCTGAGAGGTATCCGTAGTTGGTGTTATCCTTTGGCACTGCAAGCCCTATGGAAGATGAGATAAGCCTGTTGGGTTCGTTGGTCTCGTTTCTTGCCATTACGCAGTAGGTTATCTGTCCGGGATGAATCATATTCAGCCCTTTGTCTTTTGTAATTATCCTGCAGGTGGCGGGAAAAATGCTTGAAACATAAACGAGGTTGCATTTCTCAATGCCTGCGCCCCTTAATGCAAGCTCAAACGAGGCAAGCTTGTCCTTATGCATCCCAACACCCTTTGTAAAAAATACCTTCCTCGGAATCATAACGTCATTCGGTTTTATAAAGACGGGGTCTATGTCTTCTGATTTTTTCTTTGCCAAAGTTTTTGCCTTTTGTTTAATTGCAGAAAATATACACCAAAACGATTTCATTTTGCAAGCCGGATGATTGACCATGTCTTGCCAATTTAGAAATATCCTGAAAACAGTTATGCTATATAACCCTTTTAGAACCTCCCTGTCTGTCATGCTGGCTTGTCCAGCATCCTTCCGAACAAGCCGGAAAGATTCCCGACAAGCGGGAATGACATCTGCATAGAGACATTAACATAAAACCTGACTTTTAAAAATTAGTGTAACAGCCGTGTTATTTTTACCCCATGATAATGATATAATAAAAAAATGATTGCAATCATTGACTACGGAATGGGCAACCTGAGAAGCGTTGAAAAGGGCTTTCTCAAGGCAGGCGTTAATGCCGAAGTTACAAGCAGTCCTGATGTTATTGATAAGGCTGACGGCATTGTCCTTCCAGGAGTGGGCGCATTCCGGGACTGCATGAGGGAGCTTTCATATCTTAAACTGACGGATGCCATTGTACGCGCCGTCAAAAAAGGCAAGCCTTATTTGGGAATATGCCTCGGGCTTCAGGTGCTTTTCAGCGAATCAGATGAGTTCGGCAAATGCATGGGGCTTGATATTTTCAAGGGGAAGGTCTTGCGATTTCAACAGTCAACAGTCAACAGTCAACAGTCAACTCTTAAGGTTCCCCACATGGGCTGGAATGAAGTAAAGATACAAAAAGAAAATCCGCTTCTAAACGGCATTAAGGATAATACATATTTTTATTTCGTGCACTCTTTTTATGTTGCGCCTGAAAACGATTCTATTGTCGCGGCAACTACCGGCTACGGCAATGAATTTACTTCCATGATATGGAA
>JACQZD010000195.1 GCA_016207865.1 Nitrospirota bacterium | reverse complement strand
TAGCTCATCATAGAGTTATATTTTCCTCCTCCTCAGATTTCTGCCGCTTTAATTATAACAGGTATTCTCTCTCTATGGATGATTTGGGCAACAGCCCGTTCAAACTTCACTCAATAATTTCAATGGAAATAAGGGGACAACCTACAACGTAACTTCTGCGCTTTTTGCCTTTTTTATTGTACTCAAGAGATAGTCCTTGAATTTATTGGGCAGGAGCCATCTGATGCCGAATTTTTCAGCCCATTTTATAAGCCCCTGGTCCGCGGTGACAAGCAGGGCGTTAAGCTCTTTTGCAAGCAGTATCAAGTCAACATCTTCTTTGCTGTCAATTATCCCTTCCCTCAGCGCCTCCCTGTACTGTCTCCTTAATTCCTGAATAATCTCCTTTTCATCTTTTTTCTGCACGCCCCGGACTGCCTTTTCAGCGGCCCTGAGTCCCTTGTTAACCCTCTCTCTGGTTTCCTCAACAAGTTCATAAAGCAGTACCGAGGGGAAAAAAAGCTCGTGCTTGTTAGGCGACTTTTGATGAAGGATTGTAAGCAGGTCGCCTGTAATCTTCTCAGGCTCTATAAAATTCAAAAGCTCTTTGAATATGGATGACGGCATGTAAAAATCAAGCGTGGGAATCTGCGCCGCGAGAAACAGAAAACCCTCAAGCGCTTTTGTCGGGGTGTCTCCGAAATCATTGCGCACATCCGGGTTTACAAACAGGCTTGTGTCAAGGACTACCTTTTCTTTGCTAAACTTTACAGGTTCCATCAAGGTCAATGGTGAGAGTATTCCATGATTTGCATTCAGGGCATCTGCCTACCCAGTCTTTTGTGATATTACTGCATTCAGAGCAGCAGAAAGGCACAAGGAAAGGTTTGTGCACCTTTAATGCGTTTTTAAATTCCGCGGCAACCCTGTCATACTGCATATGTTTTTCATAAATATTGCCGAGCAGCGTGTGCAGGTCGGGATAATCCACTGCCGAGGTGTCCAGCGCGGCGGTAATTCTCTCAAAGGCATAATCTATCATTTCAAGGCGGTAATACAGCTTTGAAAGGAAAAACTGAAGCCTTGAATCCCTCGGATTCTTCTGGATTGCATCCTGATAAATGTCTATAATCCTGCCTGGTTCGCCGGTGTCAATCAACAGGTCCTCAAGCCTCAAGAGAAAGACTGTGGCAGAAGTGGTCTCAAATCCTTTCATCAGAATATCCTCGGCATCCTCAACATCCCCGCCCCTTAAATGCGACTCGGCAAGCGCAAGATAGGCGGCCACGAAGTTTTTATCAAGTTTTATAATGGCCCTTAAAGTTTTTTTAGCCTTATCTATGTCGCCTTTTTCAAGATAATGCCGTCCAAGTTCATACTTGTAGCCGATAAGGTTTTTATGCTCTGTCTGTTTTTCTTTATGCGATATATCGCTTTTAAGGATTTTATACTGGGTATCAAGGAGATCCTCCCAGTTTCTGTTTCTCTCATGAATCTCCCTCTTTCTGAAAAGCGCCATGGGATTTTCCTCGTCCATCTCAATGATATTGTCAAGGTATCTTAATGCCTCCTGCCATTTCTGCTCCGCCTCAAAGACCTTTTCAAGGGAAAATAAAACCTCAATGCTTTTGGGACGCACTTCCTTTGCCTTTGAGTAAAAATCTTTTGCCTTGAGCATATCACCTGTTACAAATGCAATATCGCCGAGCCTCAGCAGGGCATTCAGATGCTCGGGCTGTTCCTCAACAATGCTGTTGAAAATTTCAGACGCCTCATCGTACCTCAGTGCAATAAAGGCATCCAGCGCCTTTGAATATAATTCCTGTATCTGGAGGTCTTTTTTATGCCTGCGCAGGCCCTGCCAGTTTTCAATATACTGCTTCAGGTCCCTGACAGTAGTTATCACAAGCATTGCAAGGGCGCCGAATGCGCTTGAGATAAGGATTAAGGCGACCTTGGGGACTTCGTAAATATGCCCGGAGCCGAGATTAAGGGTGACTGTTTCTTTATTAAGGATAGCGAGATAACCGAGTGCGGTTATGAATACGATAAAAAGAAATACAACAAATTTAGTCATTTGTCCGGATCTCTGCCTTTGTTTTTCTTACGCGGGGCGCAGTTTCCACTGGTATCCTCGGCGCGTCAAGCCATAGTTTTTCAAGCCCGTAATAGATCCTTGTATCATCGTCAAAAATGTGGATTATCACATCCCCGTAATCCATCAAAATCCACCGTGCGGAATCAACTCCCTCAATGCCGTAAAAACGTATCTTGTCCTTTGAAAATTTTTCCTTTATCGTTTCCGACAATACTTTTATATGCGCCGGATTGTCGCCGGAGCAGATTACAAAATAATCCGTAATAGTCGTAAGGCTCCTTAAATCAAGGACAGCAATATTCCGGGCTTTTTTATTTGAAGCTGTTTTTGCAGCCCTTTTAGCCTTTGTTTTACTGTTTAAGGGTCTCCCCCCTTTCTCTCAGTTAACAGTAAACAGTTGACAGTGAACAGTTAAAGACAACAATTATAAAAAACTATTCACTAGATACTGTTCACTATTCACTCTATTTATATATCTTATTTGAAATTATATAGGATTCCACTGAATCAGGCAAGAGGTATTTTATGCTTTTCCCTGAGCGTATCAGCCTTCGGGCGCCGGACGCCGAGATGTCAAGCCCCGTAATCCTGCAAAGAAATATCTTGCTGCCTGCGCCTGCCTTGAAAGACATGGACGCTTTGTCTCCCTTATCAAATCTCCTCAGGGTCTTCAGCGAAACTCCTTTAAAATACTGGGAGGATGCCAGATCAGTAAATGAAAAACCGGGTCTTGATATGACAACTATGTTTGCAAGTCCGAGCAGTTTGTCAGGCTCTTTCCATGAAGGCAGGTCCAGGAAGGCGTCAATGCCGAGAATTAAAAAAAACTCTGCGCTTTTATACTTACCCGTCAGACTGATTAATGTGTCCACAGTATATGACACACCGCGCCTTTTTAATTCAATGTCCGAGACATCAAAAGACGGATTTCCCCTGACGGCAATCTTTGTCATTTCATAACGGCGGCGTCCGGAAGCAAGTTCGGGTTTTTTAAAAGGCGTCCTGCCTGACGGGATAAAAAGTATCTTGTCAAGTTTATGCATCCCGCGCACCTCTTCCGCCGCCCTCAGGTGCCCATAATGTATGGGGTTAAACGTCCCGCCGAAAATGCCGAGTTTCATTTTTTCATCCTTCAACCTTCATCCTTAATCAATGTCTTATTCCCTCACCTGCCCGTTTCCAAGCACGATAAATTTCATGCACGTCAGTTCCTCAAGTCCCATGGGGCCGCGTGCGTGAATCTTGTCGGTTGCAATGCCTATCTCAGCACCGAGGCCGAACTGATAGCCGTCGTTAAGCCTTGTTGAGGCATTTACAAAGACCGCAGACGAGTCAACCTCTCTTAAAAATCTCATAGCCTTTTCATGGTTTGTTGTGACGATTGCATCAGAATGCGCGGAGCTGTATTTTGCAATATGCCTTATCGCATCATCCATGTCTTTTACAATTTTTATGTTCAGGATTAAATCAAGATATTCTTTATAGAAATCCTCTTCATTGGCAGAGGCGAGTGATACGTCCAGCTTTCTGCTTTCAGGACAGCCTTTAAGCTTTACTCCCGCCTAGATCGGAAGAGC
>JACQZD010000003.1:3818-14598 GCA_016207865.1 Nitrospirota bacterium | reverse complement strand
TTTCTACAATGTTTGGAATGTCATCAAAATGAAAAGGCGCATTAAAGGTATTTGAGTAAGCAATCAGACCTATAGTTATTATCAATAAAATATGAAATTTAGGTTTATGCAGGAGCCCTGTCTCAGCATCTATTGTTTGTGAAAGAGGCTCTATTTGTTTGCTTTTAGCTGAGGAAACCGCTCCAGTTAAATTTCTTTTTTTCTTTGAAGCCCTTCCCATTTAAATAATATAACACTTAAAGTCTTATGCCTTCAAATCCTTGAACCCCCGTGTATCTTGCTGTCAGGGTATTACCTAAATCTTTTAAGTTAAAACAGCCATAAGGACAATCTCCCACGCCTATTTTCCGGCGAGTTATGGAAAGTTCAGGCATTATGTTAATTTTTTAATATATTAATGATATTAATGTAAAATACCACTAACCTTTTACCGGGCACTACTGATGTCATTTAAAAGATTAATAAAAATCATGGAGGCGCTCAGGGGTCCTGACGGATGTCCGTGGGACAAGGAGCAGACCAGGCAGAGCCTCAAGCCTTTTCTCATTGAGGAGGCTTACGAACTTCTTGAAGCCCTTGATGAAAACGACCCTGAAAAAATAAAAGAAGAACTCGGAGACCTTTTGTTTCAGATAGTGTTTCACTGCCGGCTTTCAGAGGAGATGGGGCAGTTTGACGCAGGGGGCGTCATTGACGGTATTGCAAAAAAAATGCTCGGCAGGCATCCGCACGTCTTTGGGGATGATAAATTAAAGACCTCACGGGAAGTCCTGCTCAAATGGGATGAGCATAAGAAAAAAGAGGGCAAACTCCGCGAATCCCTGCTTGAGGGGGTGCCCAAGACACTTCCCTCATTATTGATGGCTCACAAGCTCCAGCACAAGGCATCAAAGGTAGGCTTTGACTGGGATAATGTTCAGGATGTCTTTAAAAAACTTGATGAAGAGCTTCAGGAATTCAAAAATGCCGTAGGCAAAAAAAATCAGAAGGAGATAGAGGACGAACTCGGCGACATCTTCTTTGTCCTTGTCAGGGTTTCACATTTTGTAGGGGTAAACCCGGAAGATGCGCTGAGAAAAACCATCAGCAAATTCATTCACAGGTTCAGGCATATGGAAATGAGGGCGGCGGAAACGGGGAAAAAACTCTCTGACATGACCCTTGCCGAGATGGACGTGTTGTGGGAAGAAGCGAAGAAGTTACCCTACCTTTATTGAGCCAAATCCCCTGAATTCTATGCCGACTGTTATCTGATATTCAGACGGTTTCTTTATATATGCAACTGTTATTCCCCAGCACTGGCTTTTGTATACTGTCTTGATGTTTAATTCCTGCACGCCGGCGCCCTTAACGTCATACCATAATCTGCCGCTGAGGTCTACGGGCAGAGTTTTGCCTCTGACTTTTAAAAAATCGTGAAGGCCCGCCTCAACCGAATACTGGTCCAGTTTTGTTGAGCGCCTGAAATTCTTACCGATGCCGGCCGAGCCTTTTTTGCCCTTGACAGTAACCGAGGTGATAGTCTCTGTCACTGTCCGGTCATAGACATCATAAGATGCGCTGACGTCTACATCCAATTTCTTACTTGACAGGTCCACCTCTGCCAGCACAGGCGCAAACGGCCTTTCTACATTAAGCAGGCTGTAGCTTTGAGAAAGCCTGAACCTTGCATCTGAACCGTTTGACGCATTGCCTGAAAATCTGTTTGTAAGTGAGTATACAAAGTCGCTTGTCTGGGGCATTGAATCAACCGAATCAAACTCCGGGATGTCGTCATGGTTAACCGCCGGGACCTGCACGTACTCCAGCGAAGGCTCAATCAAATGCATCACGGATTCATAATCCCTGTAAAATCTCGTTGTCAGGCCTGACCTCAGGTCAAAGATTTCCCTGTTTGCATTTTCACCGGAATCTTTAAGAAAATACGCAGTTTCTCTTAAACCAACTTTCTGCGTGAAATTGACCACCCTTCCATAGCTGAAATAGGCATTGGGATAAATATCAAGCCTCTGCCCCTCCAGCCCTTCCTTGCGCCAGAAGTTCGTGCCTGTAAAAGACATGTTTAATGAAAAGGGCCCCTTGGACTTCGTATTTAATATAAATCCCGCCTCAGGCAGGCTCTGAGGGATGTCCCCTGAACTCTCCTCAAGGCTCTGCCTATATTGCCCTAACACATAAGTCCTTCCGCCTGAAAAAGGTTTTGATAACTGGATGTCCGATTCAAGGTATTTTTGCAGCCGTTCTTCAAAGCCAACGCCAAAAACGTCATACTGCCATGAAGACAGGCCTACCCTGTTGGCAGAAGTTGATTCAAGTTTTTTGTAATAATCAAAGCTGTTAACAAAATGAAGTTTTGAATATCCTGACATGCCGGCTGGAAGCTCTTGGTTGTAATAAGATTTAAGTTCCAAAAAATCCCTCTTCAGGTCGCTGTCCCTCAGGTGATACACCCACAGCTCTCCACTGGTTTCAGGGCTTTCAATAAAACGGTAATCCAATCCTTTACCGATGCCTTTTTTACTGAAATAGTCAAGGTATACGGTTGCATCCCTGTTTCTTTCTATAGCCCAGAAAAAGCCCTGCTTATACATAAAACCCTTTGTATTGTTGAATCCGACATGGGGAATAAGCAGGCCTGTCTGGCGTTCCTCAAGAAGCGGCGCCCAAAAATAAGGCGTGTAAAAAAGAGGCATTCCTTTTACGTAAAAAACCGCATCCTTTGCCTTTACGCTCTCATGAAGCGTTATCTTTACGTGATAATTACGCGACTTATAAAAAATATTGCCATTATAAAGCGTGCCGAGCCTCGTCATAAAATTCAATTCCATTTTCTCTGCCGTTACAACGGCCTCTAAATCTTCATAGACTACATGGCCTGCGGCTGTAGCCTCGCCGGTTGTTTTGTTCAGATAAGCCTCGTCGGCAGTCAATACGGCATCGCCATAAACTATTTTTACCGACCCCTTTGCGATATACATATTGGTTTCCGCCGGATATTCCAGCTTATCGGCAGTGATGTTGACATCATCCTGCGCGAAACAGTGAAAAGTGAAAAGTGAAAAGTGAAAAGTGAACAGAAAAAATAAAAAAAATCCTGTTTTTTTAAACTGATGACTGTTCACTATCAACTGACAACTGTTTTTAATCATTCCCTCAACCCTGAGAGCACGCCTTTGTGCCCCAGCGCCTCTTTCGCCTCTCCTGCGGTATAAAAAGACCCTGTCACAAGTATAATATTCCCCTCTTTCCAAATCGTCTTTGCAAGGTCCAGCGCCTCTGCAATGGAACCGGTTGTCTTTACTGTTTTATGACTGCCGCCCGGTTGAAGATTTTCAACACACTCCTTAAGCCTGTCAGTAGATGCCGGCCTTTCGCCCTTTGGCTTTGTCAGTATTATTGTTTCAGAAATTTCAACAAGCGGTTTCAAAATTCCCTCAATATCCTTATCCTTCATTATTCCTGTGACAGTAATAATTTTTTTGCCGGGGAAAAGCTCTTTTATTGCCGATGCCAGCGATTTTGCCGCCTCAGGATTATGAGCGCCGTCAAGGATTACCGGAGGCGTCTGCAATACCCGTTCCAGCCTGCCTTCAAACTTAAGTCCGGACAGCCCGCTGTAAATTGCCTCTTCATTTATATCAGCGCCTTTTTTTATCAGGATTTCGCATACCCTTAAGGCAAGCGAGGCATTGTATATCTGATGCCTTCCGGTAAGAGGCAGGGACAGTCCGTTAAAATTCTTATAGCCCTTGTAATCAAATTCCATGTGCGTTTCATCCATTGAAGCAATTACGCTTTCAAAATCCCTTCCGTACACATGCGCGTCTGACCCTGAATTGCGCGCGCTGTCTGTAATAACCTTCAGCGCCTCAGGCTGAGTTACTGCCGTCACCACCGGCACTCCGGGCTTTATGATTCCGGCCTTCTCAGTAGCAATCTCAATTCAACATGCTCAATGCCGATATTAGTTATAACGCTTGCCTCCGGCAAAACAACATTTGTTGCGTCAAGCCTTCCGCCCATGCCGGTTTCAACTACGCTCCACTCAACCCTGTTGGATGCAAAATAATAAAACGCCATTGCAGTGACAAATTCAAAAAAGGTCGGTTTCAGGTCCGAATTCGCTATAACATCCCGGATATAAGAAGTAAGCCTGATTACCTCGTGTTCGGGTATCGGACACCCGTTTATCCTTATCCGCTCAGTAAAACTTACAAGATGCGGCGAGGTATAAAGACCGGTCTTAAATCCGTTTTCCTTAAGAACCGCAGCGATTATTGCAGATGTGGAGCCCTTGCCGTTTGTGCCCGCGACATGGACCGTGCGGAAAAAACCCGCAGGATTGCCGAGCAGGCCCATCAGCCTGCGGGAGTTTTCAAGACCGAATTTTATTCCAAGCATCTGAAGGCCGTACAGATAATCCACAGAGTCGTTGAACCGGGAACTAATGACAGCGGAGTGTGAACACTGCATTACGGAGGAGTTGTCTATACAGCGCTTTGTCACGGCTTGGCCCTGACGTCGCCGGTAATTACGGATAAAAGTTTTACTATCGTCTGCTTGAGCTCTTTCCGGTTGACCACTGTATCTATCATTCCATGCTGAAGCAGGAATTCCGCTCTCTGAAAATCCTCCGGCAATTGCTGTTTTATGGTTTGTTCAATAACACGCGGTCCCGCAAATCCTATCAGGCTTTTGGGCTCTGCGATGATAATATCGCCGAGCATTGCAACGCTCGCAGTCACGCCTCCGAATGTCGGGTCTGAAAGTATTGAAATATACGGCATGACGCCTTTTTGAAAACGGGCTATTGCCGCAGATGTCTTTGCCATCTGCATCAGGGACAATATGCCTTCCTGCATCCTTGCTCCTCCGGACGAAGTGACAAGTATCAACGGCAGTCCTTCATTAAAGGCAATTTCCGCCGCCATTGTAAATTTCTCGCCGACAACCGAGCCCATGCTTCCGCCCATGAAGGAGAAGTCAAAGACCACAAGCATAACCGGATAGCCGCCTATAATTGCCTCGCCTGCAATCACCGCCTCTTTTATGTCCGCCTTTTTCCTGTACTCCTTGAGCCTTTCCTTGTATGGAATCTGGTCCTTAAAATTAAGGGGGTCCTGAGATATGAGATTTTCACCGACTTCCCTGAAACTGCCCTCATCAACAAGCAGGGATATGCGCTCCTTTGCCGTAATCCTGAAATGGTAGTTGCACTTCGGGCATACCTTAAGGTTTTTCTCAACTTCCTTGCGGTAGACAATCTCCCGACAGCTGTCGCATTTTACCCACAGCCCTTCAGGGACTTTGACTTTTTTGGGGATTGTGCTTTTTTCTTTTTTAAACCAGGCCATGTTAAAAACAGTGAACAGTAAAATAATAATCCTGAATGCATGATACATGATGCATGATGCATGATTTTTTATATTCTGAATTCTGTATTCTGTATTCTGTATTCTTAAATAACATACGTCTTCCCTTCCTTAAGCATCTCTATCTGTTTAATTCCAAGGCGGTGGAGTTCCTTCGCTATTATTTTTGAGAACTGGGGCTTGGGATGAGTTATTAGGATTTTTTCAGGCAGTTTTTTCAGCTTTTTCAGTTCGCCCAAAAGCAGAGCCGGCGTCAGATGCCCTGTAATAATTGCCAAATCCTTCATTTTATTGGGAAAGGTCACTTCTATTATCAGCGCATTCACTGCAGTGGTTTTTGTTTCTGCATTTACCCTCGTCCACAGGCCGGCGCCAGGACCTGTATCTCCGGTATAAACAAGTCTCCTGCCTTTTGAATCTGTGATTATATAACCTGCTGCCGGAACAGAGTGGTTTACCTTGCCGGCTATAATGCCGTAGCCGTTAATGCTGTATCTTTTCCCCACCTCAATGCTTCTTAAACCAAGCACCGGCTTATGTGACGGGATATTTGTAAAATCAGGCCAAATGGAGTTATTAAGGAGATTTGCCTTTAATGCCTTCAGCACGTTCTTAACCCCAATAATTTCAATCTTGTGTTTTATGTTGTTCACAAGCATGTTGTCAGCCAGAGAGGGAATAGATTTTATATGGTCCAGATGGGCATGCGTAATAAAAATATGCGTAATCTTGCTCTGTGCATTCTCAGTAAGCAATGATGTTACCGTACCTGCATCTAAAAGCATGCTGTTGTCAACCAGGAATGCAGGCGGATGTGAATTCGGCATCTCCGAACCTGAACAGCCAAGCACTTTAATTTTCATATTGCCTCCCTGATAGTTTTGACAAAATTTTTAATGTCCCCGCCTTCTGCAATCTGCCTGACAATGGCGCTTCCTATTATAATGCCTTCGGCAAGCGATGAGACAGAAGACGCCTCCTCGGGATTTGAAATTCCAAAGCCGACTGCAACCGGTTTGTCCGTAACCTTTTTTATCAGCGACAGGGTATTTTTCATGGAATCATCCACTAAAAGCCTTGCGCCTGTAATGCCTGTGATTGAGACATAGTATATAAATCCCGTTGACGCCTTTGCCACTTTTCTGACCCTGTCCTCAGTGCTCGTAGGCGCAAGGAGAAATATTGTATCAAGTTTGTATTTCTTTGCAATGCCTATAAAGTCCCCTGCCTCATCAGGGATTAAATCAGGGATTATCACTCCGTCAACGCCAACCCGCACAGCCTCAATGACAAATGCCTCAATGCCGAATTTAAAGACAGGATTGTAGTAAGTCATAAGGATTAACGGAATCTGCGTAGACTGTCTTATCCCTTCAACAAGCGACAGGGTTTTCCTGAGCGTTACACCCTGCTTCAGCGCCCTTTCGCCTGCCCTCTGTATTGTGGGACCGTCTGCAAGCGGGTCTGAAAACGGAACGCCTAATTCAATAATGTCAGCCCCTGCCTCTGCTATCTCAGTAATAAATTTTTTAGTCGCCTCAAGCGAAGGGTCACCGGCCATGATATAAGGGATAAGGGCTTTTTTGTTTTGCTGTTTTAGTTTTTTAAATGTCTTTTCAATTTTAGTCATTTTGAAATATCCGTTATGCCGTCATTCCGTGCTTGACACGGAATCCAGTCCGTTTTTCTGGATTCCTGCTTCCGCAGGAATGACAAGATAAAAAAGTGTAGGACACTAATATAATAGGTGTTTTTTATCACAGCGTTATCCCCTTAATCCTTGCAACCTCCTGCACATCCTTGTCTCCCCGGCCCGAGAGGTTGACTATGATGACAGCGTCTTTGGGCATCGCCGGCGCAATTTTTACTGTCTCTGCAATTGCATGCGCTGATTCAAGCGCGGGGATAATGCCCTCGGTCCTGCTTAAAAGCTCAAAGGCCTTCATTGCCTCATCGTCTGTGGCATAGGTATATTCAATCCTATTCAGGTCTCTTAAATAACAATGTTCAGGACCCACTGATGCATAATCAAGCCCTGCTGATACCGAATGTGTCGTAAGCACATTGCCGTCATCATCCTGAAGCAGATAACTCTTACATCCCTGAAACACGCCGAGAGAGCCGCCTGCAAAACGCGCCGCATGCAAGCCTGACTCAATTCCCTTGCCGCCTGCCTCCACGCCTATCATTCTTATATTGTTTTGAAGAAATGCATAAAAAAGCCCAATAGAATTGCTTCCTCCGCCCACGCAGGCAATCAGGCAGTCAGGCAATTTCTTCTCAGCCTTTAATATCTGCCTGCGCGCCTCTTGTCCAATCACCGACTGAAAATCCCTTACCATTTCAGGATAGGGATGCGGGCCAAACACAGTGCCTAAAATATAGTGGGTGTTGCGCACATTTGTGGTCCAGTCTCTTAATGATTCGCTTATTGCGTCTTTTAATGTCTTTGAGCCGGTAGTGACCTCTGTGACCTTTGCGCCGAGCAGTCTCATCCTGAACACATTCATAGACTGCCGTCTCATATCCTCACTGCCCATATATATTTCACATTCCAGTCCCACAAGCGCGGCGCCTGTCGCAGTGGCAACGCCGTGCTGTCCTGCGCCTGTCTCGGCGATTAAACGGGTCTTGCCCATTTTCTTGGCAAGAAGCGCCTGCGCCAATGCATTGTTTATCTTGTGAGCGCCCGTGTGGCAGAGGTCTTCGCGCTTTAAATATATTTTTGCCCCGCCCAAATTTTCAGTGAGCCTCCGGGCAAAATAAAGGGGCGTGGGCCTTCCTATGTAGGTTTTTTGAAGCAGTTCCAGCTCAGAGAGGAACTCTTTGTCTTTTTTACATTTTTTGTACGCCTGCTCCAGCTCAATAAGCGCAGGCATAAGCGTCTCAGGGACAAACCTGCCGCCGTAGCCGTTAAAATGACCTTTGCCGTCAGGGAGCTTTTTTGTCTTTTTATTCATTTTTGCGGTGAGTTAGTGATTTGTCAGAATTTCTAAAAGAGTATTATATCACAGCAGGGGAAAAGAAAAACAGAACCTGCTTAACTGCCTCATATAACGCTTGCCGTTTAACGCACAACGTTATATAATTAAACAAGTGATAAAATCGTTTAAAGATAAAGAAACGGAAAAAATATACGGCAGGGAAATATCAGGGAAGCTGCCGAGAGATATTCAACAGGTTGCATTAAGAAAATTACGCATGATAAACAATGCTAAAAACATCAATGACCTGAGGATTCCCCCTGCAAATAGATTGGAAAAGCTAAGAGGCGGCAGGGAGGGACAGCATAGCATCAGAATTAATGACCAATGGCGTATTTGCTTCACATGGCAGGAAAGCAATGCATATGCTGTGGAAATAACAGACTATCATTAAGAAAGGAGCGTTATGAAAAAGAAACTGCATCCAGTACATCCCGGAGAAGTGCTTTGGGAAGAATTTCTCAAACCGATGGAGATAAGCCAAAACAGGCTTGCGCTGGGTATTGGTGTGCCGCCTCGGAGAATTAACGAAATTGTTCTCGGTAAGCGGGGAATTACCGCCGATACGGCGCTTAGACTCGCAAAGTTCTTTAGAACATCCGCTGAATTCTGGCTTGGGCTGCAATTACAATACGATTTAGACATCACTACCGAGGCGCTCGGCAACCGGTTGGAGCAGGAAGTAAGGGCATATGCAAATGCTGTTTAAACAAAATACTTCATCTGACAAAGACCGGGTGGAGGCTGACTGGCTATGGGATTCAGCCTGCACCCTCACTCACAGCCTTTTTCTGAACACTGAAAAAACCCCTTCCAACACCTTTTCATAAAGGGAACGCTTCGCCCACAGGACAGGGTCTATCTTAACCGACTGGGACAGGTCTTCCTCAAAAACTTCGGTCAACTGCCGCGTAAATACCTCGTCTAAAATCCCGACATTCCCCTCGTCATTCCGCCTGAGCGACTGAAAGTCAAGATTCGCAGAGCCGACTATGCTCCAGCAGTCATCAAAGACCGCTGTCTTGGCATGAAGGATTTTGCCCTGATAAGTATATACCTCTATGCCTGCCCTTAATAATTTTGTATACGATGCCCTCGCCACATAATCTACTGGGAAGAGATCGCTCTTGTCCGGCAGCAGGATTTGCACCTTAACTCCTCTTTGGACCGCATCTTCCAGCGTCATTAATATCCTGCGGCTTGGGGTAAAATATGCGGTTGTAATCAGAATCCTTCCTCTTGCATTGTTTATGCTGTAAAAAAATAACTGCCTCAGCCTTCTCCTGCTCCTTGCGGAGTTAGAGAATATGGGAATGACCGGAACCCTGTGATTGCCCGCATGAGCCTCCTGTGTGTGAATAATCGGCTCCCCCCTCCACGCGGCCCAGCTTTTCCTGAAAATCTCAAACAAGGTTTGCGCAATAGGGCCTTCCAGATAAATTCCGGTATCCCTCCACGCCAGCTTCCTTATTTTTAAATAACCGTGGTATTCATCGGCAATGTTGAATCCGCCGGTAAATGCCTTTTGCCCGTCTATTATCAAGAGTTTTTTATGGTTGCGGTGGATGTAATGCCCGGGCGAGGACCACCGGAACGGGCGTGAGACCCTGAGGTTAATGCCCGCCTTTTTCATGTCAGACCAGAAACCCCGCGACGTCATGAAAGAACCGAAATGGTCATAAAGAAGATATACCTTTACACCCTGCCTTGATTTTTCCTTGAGCAGGTCTGCAAGCTTCCGGCCGGTGTCGTCATCCCTGAAGATGTAAAATTCAATGCAAATAAAGTGACGGGCGGTTGATACAGAATCAAAGATTGTCTGAAAGGTCTCAGCGCCGCTTTTCAGGAGGCGGACATAATTATCCGCTGTAAAGGGTATGCCTAAAATCTCTTCAATCCGTGTCTGACTAAAGCATCCTGATGCAAAAGTTTCAGACATGTCCTTTAATCGCCTGCCGCGCCCTCTCAATAAATAATCGTAGTTTTTTATGGTCTTTGACGCCTTTTTTATTGCCCTCAACGCCTGTAACCGCATCAACGCCGTAAGGCCTGACAAATTCAATCGCCTCGGCAACATTCTCCGGCGTCAGCCCTCCTGCAAGGATTATCCTGCCGAACTTTTTTGCCTCAAGCGCAATGTCCCAGTTAAACGCCTGCCCCGTGCCTCCCGGAATATCCAGGGCGTAAGCATCAAGCAGAAACGCCGAAACACCCCTGTATGTGATTAGCGGTTCAAGGTCAGTCAAATCCTTTACCCTGATTGCCTTGATGACCTTCTTTGAGAGAATACAGTTCTCAGGAGGCTCTGAGCCGTGGAGCTGAATGACATCAAGCCCTGCGTAATTGACGGCTTTTTCTATCTCTGACGGCTTCTCATCAACAAAAACTCCGACAGTGGTTATAAAAGGCGGAAGTTTGGAAATA
>JACQZD010000003.1:0-3808 GCA_016207865.1 Nitrospirota bacterium | reverse complement strand
GCCCCGAATTCAACGGCGGCATAGGCGTCGTTAAGGTTCGTCGTACCGCAGATTTTTATCCTCACCGTAGCTGATATAGTGTAGCAGAAAAACTGCTGGCTTTAAATGAGAAAATTCTGTAATCCGGAAGAATTGTGTCTTGCAGGAATGCTATTTCGGCGCTGGTTTCTCTTTTTCCGTAAAATCAGGGATTGAAAATATCACGCGGAGCCCCATTTTTTCCGCATCGCTTATTTTCTTAAATGTATGGTCAAAATATTCTTTGACAAACGCAAGACTGCAGCCTATCAGGAGCCCTATAATAAAACCAAGCGGAATGACGACTCTTTTCTTAGGAAAGACAGGCCCGTTTGAAAGGAATGCCTTGCTCAAAATACTTATATGCATTGACGCAGGACTTGTTGAGCCCTGCACCGACTCTTCCTTTCTTTTTGAAAAGGTATCGTAAGACTGTTTAAGCAGGTCCATTTCAAATTGAATTTTCTGGGTTGTAATATTCTGTTTCTGGAGTTCCACGTTCCAGTTTACAATATTGCTTATTTCATTTTTCATGGCGGCTATCTGCTTATTGAGCGTTTCCAGTTCACTGGCAAGCCCGTCTTTATATATCCGTATCTCAGACCTGAGGACATTTAATGTGTCTCTCATCTGTTTCTCAACCGGCGAGGCTTTGTCGCTTGATTGTGTATATACCCTCAGGACGTTTCCGTATTCCATAAAAATGTCCTGAAGGGATGTGCTGAGATTGGCAATGGATGCCTTGTCTATGAAAGAGAAAAACTGAATACCTTCTTTCTTGAGCGCCGTTTCCAGGTATTCAATCTGCATCTTTTTTTCTATGGCTGAATTTCTAATGGTGTTCAGCTGGGTTTCAAGTTCCTTCTTTATCATAAGGTTGTTTTTCAGTTCCTCTGACGGATCTGAAATTTTGTTTTTCTCTATGATGTCTATCCAGTCTTTGCGTTTCTTATCAATCTCTTCGCCAAAACCTCCGGTTCCCTTTGTAAAATAAATCTCAGCTTCATCCGGATAATAAATTTTCATCCGGTATTTGATATACTCGTTCAGCAGGGCGTCCAGAAAAGTTACTGCATATGAGGGGTCCATGTGGTGGAAAGAAGCCTCTACTGCATTTGATAACTCTACTGCTTTAGTCTGCAGCTTTTTCTTTATGGTGTAAACTTCTCTGTTGAATTGTTTCGTATTGCTCTGCTTATCAGGCAGTATTTTGTCCAGAAGCAGTGATATGTTTAAAAAACCGCCTCCCTCATGGCGATATAAGTTCCTTTTCTTCAGGGAGTCAATCGTCATTTCAATAACATCATGTGAGGTCAGGATCTCCACTTCAGAGGAAAGATCTTCTGGAGTAACCGGCGAATAACGGACTTCTGCCTTTTCCAAAGCCTCAGGATTTTTAAACTGGCGTTTGATCTTTACAAGAACAGTGCCGTAAGAGGCATAGGTGGGAGGCCAGAAAAAGGCTATAAGGACAGAGCATGTAAATATGAAAACCGTAACGGCAACGATTAACCGTTTTTGCGCAAAAAGCACAGTGAGCAGCTCTTTTCTGTAATCCTCAAACTGCAATATCCCCTCCTCCTGACATTGAAAAGTTAAGACCGTGCTGTCTTATGGTTGTTCACTCGCTTCATCATGCAGTTCCCAGTTGAATCCTAAACTCCATCCTCTGAAAAGTAAAATCTCAGAGATATCGCGCATTAACTCAGCCGCCTTGTTGATAGGTCTTTTGGGAACGTACAGAATATCATCGGGCTTTAAATAGAAAAATTTGTATTCCCTGTTGTTGTTATTAAATTTATTTGCGAAATCAATCCTTGTTGCAATCATCCGGTCATATTGCTTTCTGACGACAAAAATATCATTAAGCCGGGCTTCACGCGTATAACCTCCTGCCATGGCAACAGCCTGTTCAATAGTCAGGGGCTTGGGGATATCATAAACGCCGGGCTTGTAAACCTGTCCCAGAATATACATTCTGGAGCCTGCATGATGTTCTAAAAAAAGGTCCACATAAAGTCCGGGGATTATTTTGTCATACCTTTCATTAAGCTCGTTGTTGACGTCAGGGAAAGTCCGGCCTCCTACAAAGGTATCTCCGACCAGCGGGAATGTCACATATCCGTCAGGCCTCACAGTAACCAGCCTGCTCAGCCCTCTCGGCGCGGTCTTAAGGTCGGCCTTCAGTTCTTTTATTGATGCCCGGAACTCGGGAACCAGCACCTGCACTTCAGGATTCTGAAAAATCCCTTTGTAGTGCCCGCTCAATTCTATCTGTATTTCTTCAATCGTTTTTCCCAAAGCCTGAAATTTCCCGATATAAGGAAGGGCTATGTTTCCGTCAGGATGCACCTTTTCATCAGTATTTAATTCAGGGGCATGGAGAAATTTTATAGTGATAAGGTCATCAATCCCGAGTCTGTATTCTGGTTTTTTCTCCCATGTTTTAATCTGGAAAAGGACTTCCAGGATATCTCCCGCATTAATCTGATATGCGGGCCAGAATTGATAGGGATTTTCCTTTTGATCAAAAGAAAAGGTGGCGAGTCCATACGGCACTTCGCCGCTGCCGGTGTCGCGGTCTGCTTTGTTATGCCCCGAAGTACACCCGGTTATAAAAAAGATGCAAAGGATGTAAATTAAGCGCTTAAGCGCCTTGTCTGATAAGGGTCTAAATTTTCCCATAAAGAAACCGTGGTATATAATATTTCCGTTTGTTAAGGACTGCGCCGATAATATTGCCGCCTGATATCTTCAGTTTGTTTTGAACCGTTTCCGCGATCTCCCATGTCGTCTTTTCACACTCAACAACCAGGATGATTCCGTCAAAGTATTTTGCAGAGACCAGCGCATCAGAGGAGCCTATTACCGGACAGCCATCCACAATAACGTAGTCAAAATTCTTTTTGAGATTATCCAGCGCTGTCTTAAAATCCTCTGACCTGAACAGGTCTGCCGTATTTTCAACAGGAGAGCCGTGAGTAATGACATACAAGTCCTGCAATTCTGTGTCTCTTTCAACATCCCTCACTTTTCCACAGCATAAGTCTGTAAGTCCGGGGCCGGCCTCAATACTGAAAATCTCATGGAGACGTGGCGTATGGAGGTTGCCGTCAATCAGCAGAACTTTACGGCGCGCATTCTGGGAGAGGGCATATGCCAGACTTATTGCGGTAACAGTTTTTCCCTCGGAGGCATTACAGCTCGTAATAAAAAAAACCCTAATCTGCCCGTCATGGGAAGTGCCGAGCAGATTGCCTTCAATCTCAGACAATTCTCTTGAGTTCTTCTCAATCAGCTTTTTAATGTCCGGTGACAATATGCCAGTCATGATAATAAGTATACTATAAAAAACAGGGTTTGTGAATTTTTTGCAGAAAATTAATTCAAAAAATAAAACCGCGGGGATAATTCTGCTATAATTACAGCAGGCGCGGGCAGTTTTTACCAAAGGGACAGGAGCCTTGTTTTGGACCATAAAGAAAAAGAACATACCGCCAAAACCATAATTAAGTATTCTTCCAGCAACTATTACAAGCAGTTATTAGGCGTCTTTAATGCCTTTATAAAACCAAAACTCCTCTCCCCTGAGATGTTCGGCCTGTGGAACCTTCTTTATATCATCCCTACATACGTACCTTATATTCATTTAGGTTCGCGTTATTCAATGCGTTATTTTATTCCTTCTCACGAGGAAAAAAAAGAACTGCAGAAAATAGACGACCTCAAGGGAAGCGTATTCTACGGCACTCTTTATTTAAACATTTTAGCCGCGGCAGTTATCGTCATT